>JAPSJU010000035.1 GCA_031178025.1 Agromyces sp.
GCGCGCACGCTGCTCGCCGAGCTGCGCACGGCGGCCCTCGGCGGCGCCCTCCCCTGGCTCGTGCAGGTGCTGGACGGCCCGACCCAGGCCCCGGAGCTGCCGGTCGGCGGCGTCGACGACGCCGAACTCGCGCGCGCGGCGGCATCGGTCGTGCGGATCACCGGCACCGCGTTCCAGTGCGGCACCAACCTCTCCGGCAGCGGTTTCGTCGTTGCGGAGGACCGCATCGTGACGAACGCCCACGTCGTGGCCGGGGTCGCCGAACCGATCGTCGAGGCCCCGGGACTCGCCGCCGTGTCGGGTCGCGTCGTCGCCTACGATCCGGTCAACGACCTCGCGGTGATCGCCGTCGAGGGACTCGCCGCCCCGCCCCTCGGCGTAGCCGACGCCCCGGCCGGCACCGACGTCGCCGTCGCCGGGTACCCCTTCGGCGGCCCGTTCGAGCTGCGCCCCGCGCGCGTCATGTCGGTCGGGCCGATCACGATCGAGGAGGGTGGGCGCACCTCCACGCGCGAGGTGACGACGCTCGCCGCCGACGTCGATCACGGCAACTCCGGCGGACCCGTGCTCACCGGCGAGGGCGAGGTCGGTGCCGTCGTCTTCGCCAAGTCCGAGTCGGTCGAGAACGTGGGGTACGCGGTGCCGGCCAGTGTGCTCGCACCCCTCGCCGCCGACGCCCCCGAACTCGACGCAGCCGTCGACTCGGGCTCCTGCGTCCGCTGACGGGAGCGCGGCCCGCACGCTCCGCGCCCGCTCGTCGTGCGAGCGGGCACCGGCGCGCAGACGCGGCTCAGTCGGCGGTGAAGCCCTCGAAGCGGATGCCCCACGACAGCTGCCATTCCTCGCCGGGGTCGAGCCAGCGCAGCCCGCGTCCGGAGTTGAAGGCCTCGGCGGGCGCCGTCATCGGCTCGACGGCGATGGCGACGTCGCCGTCCTCGCCCGGGAACTCCCGCGAGGTGTACACCTGCACGTAGTCGAAGACGTCGTCGGCCCAGATCGACACCGTGCGACCGTCGGGCGCGGTGAGCGTGTGCAGCACCTCGCCGTCGTCGCTCGCGAGCTCGCCGAAGGCGTCGTCGAGCTCGAGCTCGCCGACCCGGCGACCCTCGCGGAAGTCCCACTCGGTGCCGTCGACGGGGACCTCGCCCGTGGGCAGCAGCCGCTCGTCGACCTCGATGTGGCTCGCCGCGTCGAGCCGCAACGTCAGGTCGGCGGTCGGCACGCCGCCGATCTTCACGTAGGGATGCGTGCCGATGGCCACGGGGGCCGCCTCCGCGCCGAGGTTCTCGACGAAGTGCGTCACCTTGAGCCCGTCGGACACGAGCTCGTAGTGCACGGCGGTGCCGAGCAGGTACGGATAGCCGAGCTGCGGGTAGATCGTCGCCGCGAGCGTCACGGAATCGCGTTCCCGTGCGATCGGCTTGTACTCGGTGTAGCGGAGCAGGCCGTGGATCGCGTTGTTGCGGGCGGGCTCGGTGATCGCGAGCTGGTGGTCGACGCCGTCGTGGCTCCAGCGGCCGTCACGGATGCGGTTCGGCCAGGGTGCCAGGACGATGCCCGCCCCCATCGGCGGCGACTGGTCTTCGGCGTACGGCGGCACGAGGTCGATGTCGTTGATGCTGAGCGTTCGGATGCCGGCGGCCACCGCCGTGATGGTCGCGCGGAGGTCTCCGCTGGCCGTCGACGTCTCGAGGACGAACTGCTCGCCCGTGGGAAGGGTCATGGATCCACTTTAGGGTCTCTCGCGAGGTGCACCGCGAGTCCCGCGTCTTCGAGCTCGGTGACGAGCGGCGCCGGCGCGGCGGCATCCGTCACGAGGGCGTCGAAGGCGTCGATGGACGCGATGCGCCCGAGGTGCACCTCGCCGAGCTTCGAGCTGTCGGCCACGACGATGGCGCGCCCCGCGGCACGGAGCATGAGGGACTTCACCGCGGCCTCCGGCAGGTTGGCGTTCGTCACCCCGTGCACGGGGTCGACGCCGTTGCAGCCGATGAAGGCCAGGTCGACGTGCACCTCGTCGAGCATCGAGCCGGCGAGCGGATGCACGAGGGAGTGCTGCTTCGGTCGCAGTGTGCCGCCCGTGACGACCACGGTGAACCGCGGGATCTCGTCCTCGAGCTCGAGCGCGATCGACAGGCCGTTCGTGAACACGACGAGGTCGTCGAGGTCGTCACGGGCGCGCAGGGCGCGAGCGATCTGCAGGGTCGTCGTGCCCACGTCGAGGATGATGCTCTGCCCGCTGCGCACGAGCGACGCGGCATGCTCGCCGATGCCTCGCTTCGGCTCGACGGATGCCGCGAGCGCCTCCTCGAAGCTCGGCTCCCGCTCGGGCCGCTCGACCTCGAGCACCGACGAGGCGGGGACCGCACCGCCGTGCACTCGGCGGATGGCGCCCTGGCGCTCGAGGGCGTCGAGGTCGGCTCGAGCCGTCACGGTCGTCACGCCGAACGCGGTGCTGAGCTCGGCGACACGGACGAAGCCGCGCTCTGCGACGAGGGCGAGCGCGAGTTCGCGCCGCCGCGGCGCCTCGATGGGCGCGTTCGTCCCGGCAGCGGCATCCGTCATGCCTGCATTCTGCGCGTCGGCGTCGTACTTTGCAATTCGAAACCGGTTGTTTGCGATTCGCAAGTAGCGTATCGTGGCCGCGTGCTCCAGACCGACCCACGCATCGCGGTGCGACCGTCGCGCCTCGCCGACGGCCGCGATCTCATCTACTTCGACGATGCCGACACGACCCTGCCGCCCGAGCGCGCCGTGGACCGGCGGGCCCTCGATCCGCGGCCCGCGAACGCCCACATGCGCCAGGATCCGCTCACCGGCG
Organism: Agromyces sp.; assembly: GCA_031178025.1. Lineage (GTDB taxonomy): Bacteria > Actinomycetota > Actinomycetes > Actinomycetales > Microbacteriaceae > Agromyces. Next base: position 2,822 of record JAPSJU010000035.1, read on the forward strand.
AGTGGATCTCGATCGCCGCCGCACGCCAGAACCGGGTGTTCCTGCCGCCGGCCGACGCCGATCCGCTGGCGCCGCAGACCCCGACCAACCCGTCCGAGATCCCGAGCACCTACGACGTCGCCGTCTTCGAGAACCGCTCGCCCTCGTTCGGGCCCGAACTCGCCGATGCCGATGCGTCGAGCGCCGAGAACCTCGCCGAACTCCGCCGGGTGGGACTCGAACGCACGCGCACCTCGATCGGCCGCTGCGAGGTCGTGTGCTTCAGCCCCGAGCATGAGGGCTCCTTCGGCACGCTGACGGTCTCGAGGGCCCGCACGGTGATCGAGGCGTGGGCCCAGCGCACCGCCGCGCTCAGCGCACTGCCCGGCATCGAGCAGGTCTTCCCGTTCGAGAATCGGGGCCGGGAGATCGGCGTCACCCTGCCGCACCCGCACGGCCAGATCTACGCCTACCCCTACGTGACACCGCGCACGGAACGGCTGCTCGCCTCGGTGGCGGGGTACGGCCCGACGCTCTTCGCCGACCTGCTCGAGCGCGAGCGGCAGGGACCGCGCGTGCTCATCTCGGGCGAGCACTGGACGGCGTTCGTGCCCTTCGCGGCGCGCTGGCCCATCGAGGTGCACCTGCTGCCCCATCGGCATGTTCCCGACTTCGCCGAGACCTCGCTCGAGGAGCGCGACGAGCTCGCCACGCTCTACCTCCGGCTCCTGCGCGGCGTCGACCGGCTCTACGACACTCCGACCCCCTACATCGCCGCGTGGCATCAGGCGCCCGTGCACGAGGGCCGGGATGACGTGCGGCTCATGCTGCAGCTCACGAGCCCGAGGCGCGCGGCCGACAAGTTGAAGTACCTCGCCGGCTCCGAGGCCGCGATGGGCGCGTGGATCGGAGACGTCACGCCGGAGGCGGCCGCGGACTCCCTGCGCCGAGCGATCGCGGAGGTCGCGGAATGACCGACGAGGCGATGCAGGGCTTCCGCGAGTGGTACGGACGGCAGCCGACCGGCGTCTGGTCGGCACCCGGTCGGGTGAACCTCATCGGCGAGCACACCGACTACAACGACGGCTACGTGTTCCCGTTCGCCATCGAGCAGCGCACGGCCGTGGCGCTCGGGGACCGCGACGACCGGGTCATCCGGGTCTCGTCGAGCTTCGCCGCCGACCCGGTGCAGATCCACCTGGACGAGCTCGCGCCCGATGCCGTCGAGGGCTGGTCGGCGTACCCGCTCGGCGTCGCCTGGGCGCTCGGGGAGTTCGGTGCCGACCTCGAGCACGTGCGCGGCGTCGATCTCCACGTCACGAGCACGGTGCCGATCGGGGCGGGCCTCTCGTCGTCTGCGGCGATCGAATCCGCCGTGGCGCTCGCCCTCGACGAGCACTGGGGGCTCGGCTTCGACCGGCCCACGCTCGCGAAGGTCGGCCGGCTCGCCGAGAATCGCGTCGTGGGGGCGCCCACCGGCATCATGGACCAGTCGGCCTCGCTGCTCTCGGAGGCGGATGCCGGGGTCTTCCTCGACTGCCGCAGCCTCGACGCCGAGGTCATCCCGCTCGGTTTCACGGCCGATGGGCTCTCGTTGCTCGTCATCGACACGCGTGTCGAACACGCGCACGCGACCGGCGGATACGCCGCTCGCCGTGCCTCCTGCGAGGCCGGCGCGCACGCCCTCGGCGTGGAGTCCCTCCGCGAGCTCGGTTCCCACGACCTCGAGCGGGCCGCCGAGGTCCTCGACGATGAGACGTTCCGCAGGGTTCGCCACGTGGTCACCGAGAACCAGCGGGTGCTCGATACGGTGCGCACGCTGCGCGAACAGGGACCCGGCGCGATCGGCCCGCTGCTCGACGCCTCGCACGTGTCGATGCGGGACGACTTCGAGATCTCGGTGCCCGAACTCGACCTCGCCGTGGCGACGGCGCAGGCGCACGGTGCGATCGGGGCTCGCATGACGGGCGGCGGCTTCGGGGGTTCGGCGATCGCGCTCATGGTCGACGCGCTCGTACCGGTGGTCACCCGCGAGGTGCTGGCGGCGTTCGCCGAGCGAGGATTCCGTGAGCCGATCGTGTTCCCGGTGCGGCCCAGCCAGGGCGCCCGGAGAGATGCGTGACCGGAACGCGATTCAGGCGGACTCGGCGTCGCCGCCCGGCTCGACCGGATGCGGCGTGCCTCCCGTGATGCGCACGAGCTCGTCGAACGTGGTCGGGAACACGGTTCTCGCGTGCCCGGCGGCGGCCCACACCCGCCCGTAACCGGCGAGCGCGGTGTCGACGAGGGTGCGCACGGGCGACGGGTGGCCCACTGGCGCGACGCCGCCGATGACCTGGCCGGTCGCGGCCTTCACGACCTCCCTGGAGGCACGGGCGATGCGCCCGCCGAGCTGCTCGCCGAGCCATTCGGTGGCGACCCGGTGGGCACCTGAGGTGAGCACGAGGATGGGCTCGTCGTCGAGCGTGAAGACGAGCGAGTTCGCGATCTGGCCCACCTCGACACCGAGGGCCTCGGCAGCGAGCCGGGCGGTGGTCACGGCATCGTCGAACCAGACGATCTCCGGCTCGAGGCCGTGCGAGGCGAGGACTGCCGCCACGCGGTCGACGGCGGCATGGGAACGGTCGCTCATGCACCCGATACTAGGGTTCCCGATCGGAGGGCGCCGAGTCCCGATCAGCGCTCGGCGACCGGTTCCACGACGAGGCCGTCGCGGTCGATCCCGTTCCCGGTCACGTAGACCGGATCCGCGCCGAGCTCGATGGTCACACGTCCTCCCCTCGACTCGAGTGCCGAGCGCCGACCGAATCGGTCGACGACGGTCACCGGATCGTTCGTCATGGCGACGACCGTCGTCGGAGCGAGCGACCACATCACCCTGAGCACCTCGCCGGCGTCGCTCTCGAACGCGAGGGAGTACACGCCGGCAGGAACGGCGTCGCGGTAGGCGAAGACCCGACCCTCGAGCTGCCGCGTGAGCACCGCCATCGCCGTGAACGCCGGCTTCGGCGCGAGCAGGCCCGACTGCGAGGCAGGGTTGCGCAGGAGGCCGAAGTTCGCCTCGGGGTGTCCGGGGTCGTTCCAGTCGTCGAGCAGGTCGTACACCATGTAGGCGTCGACGCCTTCGGCGAGCGCGAGCGTCGCATCGCGCACCAGGTAGCGGGCCTGCTGCATCTCGTCCACACCGCCTGCTGCCTCGCCCGTGGTGAAGTAGCCCGTCTCGTCGAGCCAGAGGGGGACGCCCGCCGCAGCGGGATACCGTGCCATGAGCTCGACGATCCGTCGGATGACCGCGTCGTTCTGTCCCTCCGGAGGCGCCGACCCGCCGTAGTTGTGCACGCTGACGACATCGACGTGGTCGAGTCCGCCGAGGGCGAAGAACTCCGCGAGCCAGTCGTACGACTCGTCGGTCGTGAGCCACGCCGAGGTGTGACCGGCGAGCGCGGGTCCCACGACTCGCGCGGCCGGTGCCGCCTCCCGCACCGCCCTCGCCGCCGGCTCGAGCAGTTGCAGGTAGCACGCCGGGCTCCGACCGCACTGCCCGTTGCTGTAGGCGATGTTGAACTCGTTGTAGATCTCGTAGTCGACCGCCTCGCCGTACCGTTCGGCAGCGGCCCGCACGAAGTTCGCGTACCCGGCGATCCCCTCGGCGCTCGAGGGGGTCCTGCCCTCGTCGTAGGGGCCGTAGTACGCGACCACGAGGATCGGTCGCACGCCCTGCGCCGTCAGCCGGCTGATCTCCTCGTCGGTCGCCGAGTCCCAGGAGTAGACGCCCGGCGACAGCTCGATGGCCTCCCAGCGCAGGTCGACCCTGGCCGCCCCGAGACCGAGCGCCGACGCGGCAGGGGCGTGCGGCAGGCCTGGCTGCAGCATGGGGTGGATCGTCGTGCCGAATCGGCTCCCGCCCGCCTCGCGTGGCGCATCGAGCGCCTCGACGATCGTGAAGCTCGTCGACCGGGCGGCTCCCGCGGCCGAGAGGTCCAGCCGGTAGTAGCCGGGCTCGAGGGACCGGAGATCGAGGATCGCGTCGCCCGCGGGCAGCTCGGCCGTGCCGGAGCGCACGATCTCGCCGCGATGGTCGTGCACCTCCCAGTCGACCTCGGGCGTCGGCGACGAGATCGGGACCCGTGCCTCGCCGGGCGCGAAGATGAGCTCCGAGACGCCGATGCCGATCTCGTTCTCGAACGCCTCGAATCCGCCGTTCGAGAGGATCGACGTGTCCGTTCCGTGTGCGACGACGGTGAACTCGTCGAACCAGAACGTCGCGAGGTCCTGCACCTGCAACGCGATCGAGAGCACCGACTCCGTGGCTCCCGTCGTATGGGTCCAGCGCACCTCGCGCCAGTCGTAGCTCCCGCCCGGCAGGATGCGCCGGTCATCGGGTTGCGTCCCGAAGAAGACGGATCCCGCCTCCTGGCGTGCGTCGTCGGCCCGCACCCGGACGGAGAACTCGTACCGGGTGCCGGGCGTCACCGGCACGTGCTGCGAGATGGCCCCGTAGGTGCCGTCCTCCGCCGGCGAGGCATCCGTCACTCTCAACGACGCGCCACCCGCATGGCGGATCGAGGTGTCGGCGACGAAGGCCACCTGCGCGCCGCCCTCGGTCCATGAGCCCCATGAGGCGAAGGTGGACGACGCATCGCCCGGCGCGGATCGAGGAGCGAAGAGGACGAGCGCGCCGGCGACGATGAGGATCGTCACGAGGCCCGCGCCGACGAGGGCGAGGACACGGCGGGCCGACCGGGACGCGAACAGCACGAGGACCTCCTTCCGACCTGACATCGTACGTGCCCGACCCGGGCTGCATCGCAACCGCCTCGGCCGAGCCATGCACTATCGTGCGAGCGTGACCCCCGGCTCATTCCTCGCGCGACGACTCGGCCTTCGGGATGCCGTCGCCATCGGCCTCGCCGCCATGATCGGCGCCGGCGTGTTCGCGGTATGGGCCCCGGCGGCGGCAGCGGCAGGGGTGTGGCTGATCGCCGGGCTCGCCCTCGCCGCCTTCGTCGCCTTCGCCAACGCCGGCTCCACCGCCCAGCTCGCGGTGCGCTACCCCGAGGCGGGCGGTGCCTATCGCTACGGGCGCGAGCAGCTCGGGCAGTGGCCCGGATTCCTGGCGGGCTGGGGCTTCGTCATCGGGAAGACCGCGAGCTGCGCGGCGATGGCGATGACGGCGGCGGCCTACCTCGTGCCCGACCCCTGGCAGAAGCCGGCCGCCGTGGTCGCCGTCATCGGGCTCGTCGGGGTCAACGTGCTCGGCGTCACCCGCACGGCTCGCGTCGCCGCCGTCCTCGTCTCCGCCGTCATCGCGGTCCTCGTGCTCGTCGTCGCGGCCGGTGTCGTCGCCATCGCGCACGGCACGGGGCCCTCGTCGGGCGCCGCCGCACCCGCGTCCGGGCTCGCCGTGGACGCGTCGGTGCCGATCGGCGGCCCCTACGGCGTCCTGCAGGCCGCGGCGCTCCTCTTCTTCGCCTTCGCGGGCTATGCGCGCATCGCGACGCTCGGCGAGGAGGTGCGGGAGCCGAGCCGCACCATCCCCCGTGCGATCGGCGTCGCCTTCGGCATCGTCGTGGTCGTGTACGCCGCCGTCGGCATCGCCGCCCTCGGCGCGCTCGGCTCCGAACGGCTCGCGGAGTCGGCCGCCCCGCTCGTCGACGTCGTGAGCGCGGCGGGCTGGCCGTGGGCGGAGCCGCTCGTGCGCATCGCGGCCGGTGTCGCCGCACTCGGATCGCTGCTCGCGCTCATCGCCGGAGTGGGCCGCACGAGCCTCGCCATGGCCCGCGACGGAGAGCTGCCCCGACGGCTCGCCGCGGTGCACCCGCGGTTCGGGGTACCGCACGTCGCGGAGATCACCACGGGCGTCGCGATCGTCGTGCTCGTGCTCGTCGCCGACCTCCGCGGGGCCATCGGGTTCTCCTCGTTCGGCGTACTGCTCTACTACCTCGTGGCGAACGCCGCGGCGCTCACCCAGCCCCGTCCCGAACGCCTGGTGCCCCGCTGGCTCTCGTGGGCCGGAGCGGCCGGATGCGTCATCCTCGTCGTGGCGCTGCCGCTCGTGTCGATCCTCGCCGGGGTCGCCGTGCTCGCAACGGGTGCAGCGGTGCGCGCCGGGCGGCTCGCGCTCACCCGCCGTCGCGGCGGGAATAGGCTCGGCGCATGACTGCAGACCCGTCGGCCCGTATCCTCACCCTCGCCGGCATCCCGGCTCCCGTGATCGACGAGCGCGCGTTCGTCGCCGCCGGCGCCGTCATCGTGGGCGATGTGCGCCTGGCCGCCGGTTCGAGCGTCTGGTACAACGCGGTGCTCCGCGCCGAGGCCGAGCCGATCGTCCTGGGGGAGGACGCGAATCTGCAGGACTCCGTCGTCTGCCACGTCGACGCCGGCTACCCGCTCACCATCGGCCGCGGCGTCTCCGTCGGGCACGGCGCCGTCCTGCACGGCTGCACGATCGAGGACGAATGCCTCATCGGCATGAATGCGACGGTGCTGAACGGGGCCGTCATCGGAGCCGGCTCGCTCGTGGCGGCCGGGGCCGTCGTGCTCGAGGGCACGGTCGTGCCCCCCGGGTCCCTCGTCGCCGGCGTGCCCGGCAAGGTGCGCAGGGAGCTGAGCGACGCGGAACGCGAGGGCATCCGCCGCAACGCCTCCGCCTACCTCCGGCATGTCGAGGAGCACTCCGCCCCCGTCGACTGAGGGTCAGGCTCGGATCGCACTGCTCGGATGCCCCGCGCGTGCCCGGCCCGACAGGTGCAGGTCCGACTCGGGACGCGCAGTCGCGTCGAGGGAGGCCGGTTCGACGTGCAGGAGCTCGAGGAGCGGCCGCTCTCCGAGGAGCCAGGCGCGGACACGACGCGCGCGGCGCACGACCCAGCGCGCCGGCACGGCGACGCCCATCGCCATCGCGCCCGCCACGGAGCGATCGTGGTGCCCGAGCATCCGCTTGCGCTCGAAGGCCCGACGCAGCGCCCCACCCGTGAGGTTGAAGCGGCGAGCGCTCAGCACGAGCGTTCTCGCATGACGCTTGGCGAGGAGGTGTTCGAGGTGTTCCAGCCAGTCGTCGGCGGCCGTGCCGTGAAAGTAGTTGTCGTCGAGCCACGCCGCTTCGGGCGTGCGGCCCTCGCCCGCTGCGACGGCCGCCGCGCCGCCGAACAGCCCGCTGCCCTCGAACACGGTGTTGATGAGCTTCGGAGCGACGCCGAACTCGTCGACGACGAGCGCCGGCACGCCTGCCGCGATCGCCTCGAGCACCGCCGTGGAGCTCACGGTCACGAGCGTCGAGGCTCGGGAGAGGTGCTCCGCCATCGGACCGTCCTCGACGACGAGGTTGGGCGGGAGCGAGCCCCCGAGCTCGGCGCGCACGCCGGCATCCGCGAGGAGGTCGCCGTAGTCGTACGCTTCCGCATGGGTCTGCGCCTCACCGGCGCGAGCGCGCACCTTGACGACGACGCGGCGGTTCGGCCGGCGTCGCGCGGCGTCGGCGAGCCAACGCAGCATCCGCACCCGGTCCTCCCGCTCGGCGGGCACCTTCGCCTGCGCCGCGAAGACGAGGTCGGTGCGCGCCGCCCCGGTCGACTCGGCGGCGGCATCCTGCCGTCGTGACTGCTCGGCGGCTCCGAGGAACGGCAGCGTCGCGAGCCCGAGGGCGACGGGCACCCCGAGCCGGCCGGCGTTGGCACTGAACTCGCGCACCTCGCGCCGGCTGTGCAGCACGATGAGGTCGACCTGCTCCCGGTAGATGATCGCCTTCGGCTCCGCCGGGATCGTGAGGCCCGGGAATCCGCTCACGAGCACCGGACGATCTGGACCTGCGCCCACGATGGGCGCGGCGACCCGCACGAGCGGCCCGCGCAGTGCCAGCAGCACGGCGTCGGGCCGGCTGTCGTCGACGAGGCCGCGCAGCTCGTCGAGCGCGACGTGCCGGACGTCACTCGGCGAGAACCGCGTGCCGGCGAGGGCCACCCGGAGCTGACGCGTGCTCGGCGCGGCCGGAGTGCGCACGAGGGCGAACTCGGCGAGGTATCCGTCAGGCAGCCGCGTCGCGAGGGCGGCACCCCACTTCGCGTACGAGTCGGTGTCGGCGACGACCAGGACGCGCCGTGCGGCGGCATCCGGGTGATCCGACGCTGCTCTCACGCGGGAACCCGGCGCAGCTTGGCGCGCGGCGCCTCTTCACCAGGGAACACGCGCTTCACGCCGTCGCCGAGGGCCTCGCCGATGATCCGGATGTCCCGAACGAGGTGCTCGAGTCCCTGCGGCTCGAGCGACGCCGCCTGGTCACTGCCCCACATCGCGCGATCGAGGGTGATGTGCCGCTCGACGGCGACGGCGCCGAGCGCGACCGCGGCGAGCGAGATCTGCAGCCCGCGCTCGTGGCCCGAGTACCCGATGGGCACGCCGGCGTAGCGCGAGCGGAGGGTGTCGATGGTGCGGAGGTTCGCCTCCTCGGGCGGCATCGGGTAGCTCGAGGTGGCGTGCAGCATGACGAGCCGGGAGGTGCCGAGCACCTCGACGGCGGCGTCGATCTCGTCGAGCGTCGACATCCCCGTCGACAGGATGACGGGCTTGCCCGTCGCCGCGATCGCCTCGAGCAGTTCCACATCGGTCACCGAGGCCGACGCGACCTTGTGCGCGACGACGTCGAGGCGCTCGAGGAACTCGACCGACGGCACGTCCCACGGCGACGCGAACCAGTCGATGCCGGCGCGGAGCGCGTACGAGGCGATCTCGAGGTACTCGGCCTCGCCGAACTCGACGCGGCGCCGGTAGTCGAGGTAGCTCATGGTGCCCCACGGCGTCTCACGCGGCACGTCCCGCATGTGCTCGGGCGTCGCGATCTCGGGCGTGCGCTTCTGGAACTTCACCGCCTGCGCTCCGGACTCCACCGCGACGTCGATGAGACGCTTCGCGATGTCGACGTCGCCGTTGTGGTTGAGGCCGATCTCGCCGATGACGTAGACGGGCTGGCCCTGGCCGATCACCGATCGGCCGATGCGCACGGACATTCGTTCTCCCTCGTTCAGGATCGCGCGGAGTGCGCGGGGTCGTCGTCGGCGCTCGTGGCGCCGGTGGCGGGTCGGTCCGGGGTGCGGACACCACGGGCGGTTCGTGCCCGGCGGGCTGCTCGGGTGCCGCCGTCGGCGCGTCCGGCTTCCACGTCGCGGGCGTCGAGGATCAGGTCGGCGAGCTCGCGCACGGCGCCGTGCCCGCCGCGCCGGATGAGCACGTGCCGGGCAGCGGCACGCGCTGCGGGTGCGGCGTCCGGCACCACGACGGGCCAGCCGGCGAGCGCGAGCGCGGGGAGGTCGCCGCGGTCGTTGCCGAGGTAGGCGATGCGATCGAGTCGGATGCCGCGGTGCTCCGCCCATTCGCGCAGCGCCTCGCCCTTGTCGGCGACCCCCTGCCGGCACTCGACTCCGAGCTTGTCGGCCCGACGCCCGACGACGGGGTTCGCCTCGGCCGACAGGATGAGCACCGGCACCCCGGCCGCCCGCAGCCGCGCGATGCCGGCACCGTCGGCGCGGCTCACCTGCACCGACTCCCGGCCGAGCTCATCGACGGAGGCGGAATCGTCGGTGTGCACGCCGTCGAAGTCGGTGACGAGGGCATCGACGTCGATGTGCGGATGCCGCGAGCCGGTGCGGTACGGGAACGAGGATGCCGCGAGCACGCGGTCGAGGTGCGGGGCCAGCGCCCTGGCGCGCTCGAGGTCGCCCGAGTCGTCGATCTCGATGGCATGGTCCGGCGGGACGGGCTGGATGCCCACACGCCCGAAGAAGCGGTGCCGGGCCCGACGGAAGGCGTCGGTGCCGAAGACGTAGAACGCTCCGGTCTCGGCGTACTCGGGCTCCCGGTCCTGACGGCGCTGGCGGTGCGCGGCGTCGTGGTTGACACCGACGGCCGTGCCGAGCGGCTGGTCGTCCCGCCACAGGAAGACGTGCGTCGGGGCCGCCGAGAACACGACATCGCGCTCCCCCGACGCGACGCGCTCGATCGCGGCGTCGAGGTCGGCGGGATCGATGAAGGGAGAGGTGGCCTGGATGAAGACGGTGACGCGCGCATCCTCCGGCGCTGCGGCCGGGCCGTCCGCCATGGCGTCGAGCGCGTGCAGGAGCGCCGACTCGCTGGATGCCGTCGCGCTCGCCAGTTCCGCGGGACGCGACACGACCTCGGCGCCGGCGGCGACGGCGGCATCCGCGATCTCGGCGTCATCGGTGGTGACGACGACGCGCCCGATGCGGTGGGCGGCGAGCGCCGCATGCACCGCCCTGGCCACGAGCGGCACGCCCCCGACTCGTGCGACGTTCTTGCCGGGAAGCCCTTCCGAGCCGCCTCGAGCGGGGATGATCGCGACCGCGAGGACCGTGGCCGCCGAAGATGCTGCGGCCGTCGCCGGACCCGATCGCGCCTCCGGCGCCACCACGTCGATCGCGGGCGCCGCTGCGGCGGACGCCTGGGGCGCCTCGGCGAGATCGATCTGGGCCATGGCGCGAAGCTACGCGCGGCAGGCGGACGCCCGGTGCACGAGTGGTGAACACCGAGCGTCCGGCAGGTCGA
>JAPSJU010000287.1 GCA_031178025.1 Agromyces sp.
CGAAGGTCGGCGAGGTCGCCGCCGTCGAGCACCTGCCCGCACAGGACCTGCTCATCGTCAAGGCGGGCGGCCGCGAAGTGCTGGTGCCCTTCGTCTCGGCGATCGTCCCCGAGGTCGACCTGGAGGCGGGCACGATCACCGTGACGCCGCCGCCCGGCCTCTTCGAGGAACTGCCGGAGCAGGAGGCGGTCGACGGCTCCGAGCCGGACGACGCCACCCGTTCGCCGTCCGAGTAGGGTCGCCCCATGCGGATCGACATCGTCACGATCTTCCCCGAGTTCTTCTCGGTGCTCGACCTGTCGCTCCTCGGCAAGGCGCGGCAGGCGGGCCTCATCGAGGTGGCCGCGCACGACCTGCGTCAGCACACGCACGACCGTCACCGGACCGTCGACGACACCCCGTACGGCGGGGGTGCCGGCATGGTCATGAAGCCAGAGCCGTGGGGCGAGGCGATCGACGCCATCGTCGGCGACGGCGCATCCGATGCCCTGCTCGTCGTGCCCTCGCCGGCCGGCGAGCCGTTCACGCAGGCGATCGCGCGCGAGCTCGCCGCGGAGTCGCATCTCGTGTTCGCCTGCGGCCGGTACGAGGGCATCGACCAGCGGGTGATCGACCACTACGGCGAACGGATGCGCGTGCGCCTCATCAGCCTCGGCGACTACGTGCTGAACGGCGGCGAGGTCGCCGTGATGGCGATGATCGAGGCGGCCGGACGTCTCGTACCCGGCGTGGTGGGCAACCCCGAGAGTCTCGTCGAGGAGTCCCACGAGGAGGGACTGCTCGAGTACCCGAGCTACACGAAGCCCGCCTCGTGGCGCGGGCTCGACGTGCCGCCGGTGCTGCTCTCGGGCAACCACGGTGCCATCGCCGCCTGGCGACGGGAGCAGCAGCTCGAGCGCACCCGGCGGGTGCGGCCCGAACTGCTCGGCGGCTGAACCCGCGTCCGCCCCGCTCCCGCGGGCGTGAGCCAGTCTTCACCTGCCGGAAACACGCGCGAGCGGTTCGCGAAACACGCCATGCATAGCGTCGGAGTCGGCGGGTGAGTCGGAATCCCGCCGGAGAGCGCGGGTTTCCAGCATGGTCGGGTCCAGTCGAGTCAATGGCCCGTTGCATGCCTCGGACGCCCATCCACTGCGACTCGTGGCGGTGACCCACGGCACGCCGTCGCCGGCGAACCGGGAAGCCGTCATCGGCCTCGTCGATGCCGTGGCATCGGAGCGCCCCGACCTCGGCGTCTCGATCAGCTTCGTCGACGCGAGCAACTCGGATGTCGCCGCGGCGCTCGCGGCCGATGCCGAGCCCGAGGCGGTGATCGTGCCGCTCGTGCTCTCGGCGGGGTTCCACGTGCGCACCGGACTCTCGCTCGGGTTGGATCGCATCGGCGGCGCCCGCCTCGCGGGAGAGCTCGGACCCGACGACCGCATCGTCGGCGTGCTCGCCCACCGGCTGGACGCGCTCGGCCTCGCCGACGGCGACGCGGTCCTGCTCGCTGCGGCCGGATCGAACGACCCGCGCGCCGTGCGCGAGTGCTTCGAGACCGCGCGCCGGCTCGGACATCTCCTCGGTCGGCCGGTCACCGTCGGGTTCATCGCCGCCGCCATCCCGCGACTGCACGACGCGATCGAGATGGTGCGCGAGGTGCACCCCGGTGCGCGGGTCGTCGTGGGCTCCTACCTGCTCGCCCCGGGGACCTTCTACGACGCGGCGTCCGCGGCGGGCGCCGACCTCATCGCCGATCCGCTCCTCCTGCCCGGTCGACCCGCCCCGCGCGCGCTCGTCGAACTCGTCCTCGAGCGGTACACCGCAGCCGACGTCGCGCAACGGGAGCGGGCGTGAGCGTCGTCCACGACGCGGTCGTGCTCGCGGGCGGGCAGGGCGCGCGACTCGGCGGCGTCCTCAAGCCCGCGCTGCGGTACGGCGGTCGCACGCTCGTCGAGCGCGCACTCGACGCCGTCCCGGGCGCGAGGGCGGTCGCCGTCGTCACGCATTCGCCGTTCCGGTTCGACGACCGCCGCGTCGTCGTCGTGGGCGAGGAGCCGCCCCGCACGGGACCCGTCGCCGCGATCGCCGCGGGACTCGCCGCACTGGAAGCGGACGCCGCGCCCGTCACCGTCCTGCTCGCCGCGGACCTCGTCGATCCCTCGGCAGGGGTGTCCCGCCTGCTCGCGGCGGTGGACGGCCGCCGTCGACGCGGCGCCGCGGCCGACGGCGTCATCGCCGTGGACCCGGCCGGAGCCCGGCAGCCCCTGCTCGCCGCGTACCGCTCGTCCGCCCTCCGCGGGGCATTCGCGGCCGCTTCGCTGCCCCAGGCGAACGCCGGAGCGCGCGGCGCCTCGGTGCGCTCGGTGCTCGAGGGGATGCGACTCGACGAGGTGCCGCTCTCGTGGAGTGCGTGCGCCGACATCGACACTCCGGCCGATGCGGCGCGGCACGGCATCCAGATCACCGCTACGGCACGGGCCCATGACCGAGTCGCCTGACCTCGCCTCGTGGTCGCACGAGCTCGCGGGCGCGTTCGGCCTCGAGCACGAGGTCGACCTCACCGCCGTGCTCGACCTCGCCCGCATCGCGGCGCACGGGGTGGCCCGCCCGGCCGCACCGGTCACGACGTTCATCGCGGGCCTCGCGGTCGCGCGAGGCATCCCGCTGGCGGACGTGCTCGAGGAGGTGCAGCGCCGCACGGCCCCGCCGCGCCCCGATGCCGCTGCCGAGCGAGGGCCCGCGGGTCCGGCGCCGCAGGGACCGGACACCGAGCCCGTGGTGCCGACGTGACCGGCGGTACGGGGTGGGACGACGCGCGTCGGATCGCCTGGGAAGCGGGCGCAGCGCGCCCGCTCCCGGCCGAGACGGTGCCCGTGCACCGGGCGGACGGCCGTCGCCTCGCCGTCGGCGTGCGCGCCCGAGTCGACCTGCCCACCGTCGACGTGAGCGCCATGGACGGCTGGGCCGTATCGGGCGACGGGCCGTGGACGATCGCCGGCGCCGTCACCATGGGCGCCCGGCCGGGCGCACGACTGGAACGAGGCGTCGCGCGTGCGGTCACGACCGGTGCGGCGACCCCGGCCGGCACCACCGCCGTGCTGCGGTCCGAGCACGGCACCACGCC
>JAPSJU010000288.1 GCA_031178025.1 Agromyces sp.
TCGACGGCCACGGCACCTTCGCCGGAGGAAAGACGTTCGACCGCGGCGTCGAAGTCGGCGGGCGAGTCGATCACCCGGAATTCATCCACGGTCGGACCTCCGTCGGGGCAGGGCGGTCACCCCCTCGGAACGAGGCGGCAGCCCGGCGAGCATGCACAGCAGTTCGCTCCAGCCTTCCACATGCGCTCCGATGGCGGCATCGAGGGGCGTCCACGACGCGCGCACCTCGATCTGGGCCCCGTCGCCCTGGCGGGCGAGTTCGCCGAAGCCGGTGGAGAGGATCTTCGTCGCGGTGCCGGACGCCGCGACGTACCGCGCGCCTCGTGCGTCGAGGGCGTCCACCAGCCACGACCACGCGACATCGGCCAGGAACGGGTCGAGCCCGATGTCGGTCTCGAGCGGTGCCTGCGCGAAGCAGACGACGCGGAACCGGCCGCCCCAGGCCTCGGGCTCCTCGGGGTCGTACAGCAGGACGAAGCGCCCCGTGCCGAGCTCGGAGTCGTCGCCGTGCCCACCGGGTGCGACATCGGCGGCGAGCGCCACCGCGAAGGGCGCGAGCGAGCCGGGCGCGGGAATCTCGGTCACGCGCAGTTCCGCACGGGGTGAGGCCGCGCGCAGCGCCTCGAGCGCGGCCGCGAACTCGGGCGTCTGCTGCGTCGGGGAGTCGGGCACGTGTGCAGACTAGAGTCTCGGATGGAGCGGACGTCGGCGGCACGCCGCACCGCTGGCCACACGCACGATCGCTTCGCGAGGAGGGGTACGGGATGGGTCGACGCACCGGCGCTGGAGCCGTCATCGGGATCGCCGCAGGCGCGGTCGGACTGCTGGCCGCGGCCGTCGGCATCATCGCCGGCGCCATCACGATCGTCATGGCGAGGCGGGTGGTGATCCCGGTACGCGGACGGCCCGATGACGTGCGGATCCACACCGTCGACCTGCCCAGCGGGGAGGTGGTGCTCGAGGCGAGCGACGAGTCGCGGATGCGCGGCCGATACGGCCTCTGGTTCGAGCGCGACGCCGGTCACGCGCGACTCGGCGACGTCATCGACGACGGCGGTCGCGTCGTGCGGCGCCGGATCGAGTCCGTGGACTTCGGACGGCTCGACAAGGGGGTTCGCGGGCGGATCAGCGGCTGGTACCACCTCGGCCCGTGGGAACTCGGCTTCGACTACGAGGACGTCGTCGTGGAGACGCCGCTGGGGCCGGCGCCGGCGTGGTTCATTCCCGCGGCGGCGCCCTCGGAGCGCTGGATCATCCAGGTTCACGGCCGCGGCGCGAGACGGCACGAGGCCCTCCGCGCGGTCGCCCCCGCGCACGAGGCGGGCTGGAACAGCCTGCTCATCTCCTATCGCAACGACGGGGAGGCGCCCGAGAGCGAGGACCGCCGGTACGGGCTCGGTGGCACCGAGTGGGCCGACGTGCTGGCAGCGGTGGAGTATGCGGAACGGAGCGGTGCCGAGCGGATCGTGCTCATGGGGTGGTCGATGGGCGGGATGATCGCGCTGCAGGCGGTGCTGCGGTCGGCGGCGGTGCGTCGCCGGCTCGTCGGGGTCATCCTCGATTCGCCCGCCGTCGACTGGATCGACATCCTGCGGTTCCAGGGCACGCTGCAGAACCTTCCCGCCGAATTCGGCGACGCCGTCGTCCGGCTGCTCGGGGGGCCGCTGGGTGCCGGGCTCACGGGCATGGCGGCGCCGATCGCGGTGGAGGAGCTCGACCCGATCGCTCGGGCCGACGAACTGCGCGTGCCGATCCTGCTCATGCACAGCATCGACGACGGCTTCGTGCCGATCGACGGATCGCGTCGCCTCGCGGCCGCCCGCCCCGACCTCGTGCAGTTCGAGGTCTTCGAGGGTGCGCGTCACACGAAGCTCTGGAACCACGATCCCGAGCGGTGGTCCAGCCTCGTGCGCGGCTGGCTCGAGCGGAGCCATGCGACGACCGTGAGGCTCGACGATGAAGCGGAGATCAGCGGCTGAGCGCAGCCGACCTCCGGGCCGGTCAGCTCGTGAGGCGCTCGCGGAGCTGTCGCTTGGCGCGCCCCAGCATGGCCGTCATGCCGCGGACCCGCAGCGGCGACACCGCCTCGGCGAGGCCGAGCGACTGGGGGTAGTCGTCGGGCACGGCCAGGAGCTCATCAGGGGTGAGTCCCTCGAGGCCCTGGGCGAGGATGGATGCGAACCCGCGCGTCGTCGGTGCCTCCGCGGGCGCCGTGGCGTGAAGGTGCACGCGGCCGTCGACGAGCTCGAGGAACATGAACACCGGTGACTGGCACTCGGCCACCCGCTCGAGCAGGTCGGGGTGATCGGCGTACCGTTCGGGCAACGCCGGAAGCTCGTTCGAGAACTCGAGCAGCAACTGCAGGCGGTCGGGAACCGCGAGCGCGAGGAAGTCCTCGCGGGTCTCGGCGAGCCGGGCGGGAAGGGTCGTGGCATCCATCCCCTCCATTGTCCCATCCCGGGGCGGGCGCTCGGCCGGTCGGCAGGAGCGGTCAGCGCGCGGGAGCCTCGCCGCGCTCTGCTCCGGTGACGATCGGCACGCGAACGGCGCTGCCCCACTCGGTCCAGGAGCCGTCGTAATTGCGGACCTTCTCGAATCCGAGCAGGTGCGTCAGGACGAACCAGGTGTGGCTCGACCGCTCTCCGATGCGGCAGTAGGCGATGACGTCGTCGCCGTCGTCGAGGCCCACCTCGTCCCGATAGATGGCGTCGAGCTCCTCACGCGGCTTGAAGGTGCCGTCGCCTGCGGCGGCGCGAGCCCAGGGCACGGATGCCGCGCTGGGGATGTGCCCGGCGCGAAGCGCGCCCTCCTCTGGGTAGGCGGGTGCCGTCGTGCGCTCGCCGCGGTACTCCTCGGGCGACCGCACGTCGATCAGCGGATTCCCGAAGTGGGCGAGCACGTCCTCCTTGAAAGCCCGGACGGCGGCGTCGTCGCGCTCCACGACGGGGTAGTCGACGGGCGTCACCTCTGGAGCATGGGTCGTGAGCTCGCGCCCTTCGGCGATCCACAGGTCGCGCCCGCCGTCGAGCAACCGCACGTCCTCGTGGCCGAAGAGGGTGAACACCCACAGGGCGTACGCCGCCCACCAGTTGTTCTTGTCGCCG
>JAPSJU010000289.1 GCA_031178025.1 Agromyces sp.
GAGCAACGCGAGGCGGTCGAATACCGCGGGCAGGCGCTGCTCATCGTCGCCGGTGCGGGCTCGGGCAAGACCCGCGTGCTCACGCACCGCATCGCGAGCCTCATCGAGAGCCGTGAGGCGTGGCCGAGCCAGATCCTCGCGATCACCTTCACGAACAAGGCGGCCGCCGAGATGCGCGAGCGGGTCGAGCACCTGCTCGGCGAGGCGGCATCCGGCATGTGGATCTCGACGTTCCACTCCGCGTGCGTGCGCATCCTGCGCCGCGAAGCGGAGTCGATCGGCCTGTCGTCGACCTTCACGATCTACGACTCGGCCGACCAGCGCACCATCCTCAAGCGCATCATCAAGCAACTCGACGCCGACACGATGGGATTCACGCCGGCGAGCGCGCAGGCGAAGATCTCCAAGCTCAAGAACGAGCTCTCCGACGTCGAGACGTTCGCGCGCAACGCGAACATGAACGACCCGCAGGAGGCGATGTTCCTCGAGATCTTCCGGCTGTACACGCGGCGCCTGCGTGAGGCGAGCGCGCTCGACTTCGACGACCTGATCAGCGAGACCGTCTACCTGTTCCGCGCCTTCCCGAACGTCGCGTCGCTCTACCAGCGGCGGTTCCGGCACATCCTCGTCGACGAGTACCAGGACACCAACCACGCGCAGTACGCGCTCATCCGCGAGTTCACCAGGCCGGTGGCCCGTGAGCGGGTGGTCGAGATGGAGCAGCACGGCGTGAACGTGCGCGGCGTGACGGATGCCTCAGGGGGCATCCCGGGTGCGAGCCTCACGGTGGTCGGCGACTCCGACCAGTCGATCTACGCGTTCCGCGGGGCGGACATCCGCAACATCGTCGAGTTCGAGCGCGACTTCCCCGGCGCGAAGGTCGTGCTCCTGGAGCAGAACTACCGCTCGACCCAGAACATCCTGTCGGCGGCCAACGCGGTCATCTCGAACAACTTCGACCGCAAGGAGAAGAGGCTCTGGACGGCCGACGGCGACGGCGACCGGATCGTCGGCTACACGGGCTACACGGCGCATGACGAGGCGCAGTTCGTCGCCGACGAGATCGAGTCGCTGCACCGGTCGGGCGTGGCCTACCGCGACATCGCGGTCTTCTACCGCACCAATGCGCAGACCCGTGCGCTCGAGGAGATCTTCGTCCGCTCCGCGCTGCCGTACCGCGTCGTCGGCGGTACCAAGTTCTACGAGCGAGCCGAGATCAAGGACGCGATGGCGTACCTCATCGCGGTCGCGAACCCACTCGACGAGCTCGCGCTCCGACGCATCCTCAACACCCCGAAGCGCGGCATCGGCCCCGCCACCGAGACGTCGCTCGCGAGCTTCGCCGAGCAGAACGGGATCTCCTTCCGCCAGGCCATGCGCGCGGCCGACGGCCTGGGACTCGGGCCGAAGGTGACCTCCGCGATCACGACGCTCGCGAACGTGCTCGACGAGGCGGCCGCGATGCTCGTGCCCTCGGCCGCCGGCATCGCGGCCGGCACGAACGAGGGCGCCTCGAAGGTCTCCGACGTGCTCGTGTTCCTGCTGGAGCGATCGGGCCTCATCGACGCCCTGCGCAACAGCCGCGACCCGCAGGACGAGACGCGCGCCGAGAACGTCGAGGAGCTCGTGGCCCAGACGCGTGACTTCGACCGGGAGAACCCGCAGGCGACCCTCGTCGACTTCCTCACCCAGGTCTCGCTCGTCGCCGCGGCCGACGAGCTCGACGACGCCTCGGGGACCGTCTCGCTCATGACGCTCCACACGGCCAAGGGCCTCGAGTACCACGCCGTCTTCCTCACGGGCCTCGAAGAGGGACTGCTGCCGCATCAGATGTCGGCGTCGGAGCCCGGCGGCCCCGCCGAGGAGCGCCGCCTCTTCTACGTGGGCATCACCCGGGCGCGCAAGCGCCTCTACCTCTCGCTCGCGATGAGCCGCGCCCAGTTCGGCGAGGTGGCCGTCGCCATGCCGAGCCGGTACCTCCAGGAGATCCCCGAAGGACTCATCGACTGGCGCCAGTCGCCGGGCATGGCCACCTCGCGCGGCGGCTCGCAGCCGCGGGCACTCAACGCCCGTCGTCCCGGTGGCGCGTGGGGAACGCGCGATCGCGACCTCGAGCGGTTCAGCGTGACGAAGAGCGCCGCCCCCAAGGCCGAGTGGGCGAACCGGGTCACCGGCACCGTGCGCGACAACGGGGACCTCACCCTCGAGGCGGGCGACCGCATCCGCCACGTCGACTTCGGCGAGGGGCGCGTGAACCAGGTCACCGGCGAGGGCACCAAGCGCATCGCGCACGTGAGCTTCGACACGGCCGGGCTGAAGAAGCTGCTCATCAAGATCGCGCCCATCGAGAAGCTGTGAGCTGGCCGATCCGGGCGCGACGCGTCGTCTACGAGAACCCGTGGATCCGCGTCACCGAAGACGAGGTGATCCGGCCCGGCGGCGATGACGGCATCTACGGCGTGGTCGAGGTGCGCAACACCGCCGTCTTCATCGTCGCCGTGACCGACGACGATGAAGTGCTCCTCGTGACCGTCGACCGGCACACGGTCGGCCGATCGGTGGAGGTCCCGGCGGGAGGCACCGACGGGGAGGACGCGCTCGTCGCCGCTCGCCGCGAACTCCTCGAGGAGACGGGTCACGTCGCCGCGGACTGGCGCGAGATCGGTCGGATGGACGCCCTCAACGGGATCAGCCGTGCGCCCGAGATCGTCTTCCTCGCGACCGGGATCAGTCCGGCGGTGGCTGCGCAGCAGTCGCAGGGCGAGGAGGGCATCAGCGACGTCAGGGCCGTGCCCTGGCCCGAGGTGATCCGGATGGTCCGCTCGGGCGAGATCACCGACGGCGAGACCGTCGCGGCGCTCTGCTTCGCCGCGATCGCGCTCGGCCGGCTGGGCTGAGCGGTTCCAGCGCGCGCGGCGCGCGGCTCGTCGGCACCGCGCCTCACTCCCCGAGCCGGGCGATGAGCGCCATGGCATCGTAGGGGGCGCGCACCTTGACGTCGTTGTCGAAGTACACGAAGGCGTCGCGACCCGCGGCGAGGTTGGATCGCACCCACGCCGCCCAGCGGTCCAGGGATGCGTCGTCGTAGCCCGAGGTGTACA
>JAPSJU010000290.1 GCA_031178025.1 Agromyces sp.
GCGCGCACCCCCGACGAGCTCGCCCAGCTCACCGAGCTCGCGATCGACGAACTCGCGCGCGAGCATGCGACCCTCCTCGGCATCGTCGTGAACCGTGCCGACCCGGATGCGCTCGCCGAGGTCGTCGCCGAGGTGAGCGGCGCCGCGAAGGCCGAGGTCGACGCCGTCGTCGGCGCGGAGACCGTGGCCCCGGCGTCCGTCGCGGTGTGGGCCATCCCCGAGGACCCGTACCTCGTCGCTCCGTCGATGCGCTCGATCATGGCGGCGGTCGACGGGGAGCTGTACGCGGGCGATCCCGACCTGCTCGACCGGGAAGCCCTCGGGGTCGTCGTCGCGGCGATGTCGATGGAGAACGTGCTCACCCGGCTCATCGAGGGTTCGGTCGTCGTCGTGCCGGGCGATCGCAGCGAAGTGCTGCTCGGGGTGCTGACGGCGCACACCGCCGCGACGTTCCCGTCGATCTCGGGCATCGTGCTGAACGGCGGCTTCCCGGTCTCCGGCACCCTCGATCGGCTGGTCGACGGCCTCGAGGCGGGGCTGCCGATCATCCGAACCCAGCTCGGCACCTACGACACGGCCCTCGCCATCACGCAGACCCGGGGCCGGCTCGCGGCGGAGTCGCAGCGCAAGCGCGACACGGCACTCTCGCTGTTCGAGAAGCACGTCGACGGACACGCGTTGCTCGACCTGCTCGACGTCGCCCGCCCCGAGGTCGTGACACCGCTCATGTTCGAGTACGGCCTGCTCGAGCGCGCGCGCCGAGAGCGCAAGCACATCGTGCTGCCCGAGGGATACGACGACCGGGTGCTCCGTGCTGCGGCGACGCTGCTCGCACGCGACGTCGCCGAGCTCACGATCCTCGGAGAGGAGATCGAGGTGCGGGCGCGGGCCATCGGCCTGGGCCTCGACATCGCCCGCGCGACCGTGCTCTCGAACCACGACCACGTCCTCGTGCACCGCTTCGCCGACGAGTACCAGCGTCGGCGTGCGCACAAGGGGATCACGCTCGAGCAGGCGCGCGAGACCGTGCAGGATGTCTCGTACTTCGGCACGATGATGGTCGAGCTCGGACTCGCCGACGGGATGGTGTCAGGTGCTGCGCACACGACGGCGCACACGATCCGGCCGGCGTTCGAGATCATCAAGACCCGTCCCGGCGTCGAAGTGGTCTCGAGCGTCTTCCTCATGGCGCTCGCCGATCGCGTGCTGGTCTACGGCGACTGCGCGATCGTCCCCGACCCGACGGCCGAACAGCTCGCCGACATCGCCATCTCCTCGGCAGCCACGGCGGCCCGATTCGGCATCGAGCCGCGCGTCGCGATGCTGTCCTACTCGACCGGCGAGTCGGGATCCGGCGCCGACGTCGACAAGGTGCGCCGGGCGACCGCACTCGTGCGCGAGCGTGCTCCCGAACTCGCGGTCGAGGGACCGATCCAGTACGACGCGGCCGCCGACGCCGCCGTCGCACGCACGAAACTGCCGGAATCGGACGTCGCCGGCCGCGCGACCGTCTTCGTGTTCCCCGACCTCAACACCGGCAACAACACCTACAAGGCGGTGCAGCGCTCGTCGGGCGCCGTCGCGATCGGTCCGGTGCTCCAGGGGCTGCGGAAGCCGATCAACGACCTCTCCCGAGGTGCGCTCGTGCAGGACATCGTGAACACCGTCGCCATCACGGCGATCCAGGCGGCGGATGCCACGTGAGCATCGTCCTCGTCGTCAACTCGGGATCGTCGTCGATGAAGTACCAGCTCGTCGACGTCGCGGCCGGTGCGTCGCTCGCGAGCGGGCTCATCGAGCGCATCGGCCAGCCCGAGGGGCACGCGCGGCACCGGCGGGAGGGTGACGGCGGCGACGGCGGGTCGACGTGGGAGGCCGACGACGCCATCCCCGATCATGAGGCGGCGTTCCGCATCATGCTGCAGGGGTTCGAGACGCACGGGCCGTCGCTGGCGCAGCATCCGCCCGTCGCCGTGGGACACCGGGTCGTGCAGGGCGGCGCACGGTTCTTCGAGCCCACGGTCATCACGGAGCTGGTGAAGATCAACATCGACGAGCTGTCGGTGCTCGCCCCCCTGCACAACCCGGCGAACCTCGCGGGCATCGTCGCCGCGGAGCGGGCGTTCCCCGATGTGCCGCACGTGGCGGTCTTCGACACGGCGTTCCACCAGACGATGCCGCCCGCGGCGTACACGTACGCCATCGACCGCGAGCTCGCAGCGCGGCATCGGGTGCGCCGGTACGGCTTCCACGGCACGTCCCACCGCTTCGTGTCGCGGGCTGCGGCCGAATTCCTCGGCCGACCGGTCGAGGACCTGCGCATGATCGTGCTGCACCTCGGCAACGGAGCCTCCGCGTGCGCCGTCGCCGGCGGTCGGTCCATCGACACGAGCATGGGGATGACGCCGCTCGAGGGCCTCGTGATGGGAACCCGCTCGGGCGATGTCGACCCGGCCGTCCTGTTGCACCTGCAGCGGCGTGCCGGCCTCGATGTCGACGCGGTCGACGACCTGCTCAACAAGCGCAGCGGCATCCTCGGCCTCGGCGGGCACGGCGACATGCGCGATCTCGTCGCCGCGGCCGAGTCGGGTGACGTCGACGCGGAGCTCGCCCTCGAGGTGTACACCCATCGCGTGCGCTCGTACGTCGGCGCGTACGCCGCGCAACTCGGACGCGTCGACGCGATCGTGTTCACCGCCGGAGTCGGCGAGAACGCCGCCGTCGTGCGTGAGCGGTCCCTCGCCGGGCTCGAGGGATTCGGCGTGCACCTCGATCGCGCACGCAACCACGAGCGGGGGAGCGGGGCTCGCCGTATCTCGACGGACGCCTCGCGCACGGCAGTGCTCGTCGTGCCCACGAACGAAGAGCTGGAGATCGCGCGCCAGGCGCTCGCCGTCGTGGAGCCGTAGTTCCCGACAGCGCTCCAGGAGTTGTCGCGGGGCGACGGGTGCGGGCCAGCATATGTGCGCCAGATTCGGCAAGAAGCGTTGTGCAAGAGTTCTTGCAGGACTACGCTGAGCCCATGACGGACTCCGAACGTCCAGCCGAGCGCACGATCGACCTGCACGACGCCGGATCCATGCGAGCCCTCGCGCACCC
>JAPSJU010000291.1 GCA_031178025.1 Agromyces sp.
AGGCGAAGACGCCTCCCCAGCCGGTGAGGATGAGGACGCGCGGGATCGCCTCCAGCTCGGCGCAGAGCACGTGGATCGCGTCGACCATGGCCTGGTCGATCGCGTTGCGCTTCTCGGGCCGGTGCAGCCTCGCCACGACGCGATCGTCATGTCGCTCGACGAGCAGGGCCGGCGTGGTGGCCAGGTGCTGGGCACCGCGATCCGCTGCGGCGCTCATGTGGCGCGCCCCCCGATCGGCAGCCTTCGGCATCACACTCGCTCCACGATGATCGCCGTGCCCTGGCCCACGCCGACGCACATCGTCGCCAGGCCGTAGCGGGAGTCCTCGCGTTCCATGCGTCCCAGCAGGGTGACCACGAGACGCGCTCCCGACGATCCGAGCGGATGGCCCAGCGCGATCGCGCCACCGTCGGCGTTGACCCGCTCGGCGTCGAGGCCGAGACGCCGGATGCATGCGATGGACTGGGTCGCGAAGGCCTCGTTGAGCTCGACCGAGCCGATCTCGTCGAGGTCGAGCCCCGAGCGTTCGAGTGCCTTCTCGGTGGCGGGCACCGGGCCGAGCCCCATGATCTCGGGAGCGAGCCCGGCGCTCGTGCCGACCACCACCCGTGCCCTGGGCGTGAGGCCGTACCGTTCGACTGCGGCCGCGCTCGCCACCAGGATCGCCGATGCGCCGTCGTTCAAGGCGCTCGAGTTGCCTGCCGTCACCACGGTGCCGCCGGGCACGACCGGCCGGAGTCCGGCCAGCACCTCGAGCGTCGTGTCGGGCCGCGGGCCCTCGTCGACGAGCACGTCGCCGCCCGTCGTCGGCACGGCGACGATCTCGGGTTCGAAACGCCCGCCCGCGATCGCGGCGGCCGCCCGCTGCTGCGAGCGCAGCGCGAACGCGTCGGCCTCCTCGCGCGTGATGGCGTCGATGCGGGCGACCTCCTCTGCGGTCTCGGGCATGGAGTACGTCGCCTTGTCGCGCGCGAGCAGCTCGGGGTTCGGGAAGCGCCAGCCGATCGACGTGTCGTGCTGGGCACCCGGGCGCGCCCACGCCTTCTCGGGCTTCGCCTGCACCCACGGGGCACGGGTCATCGATTCGACGCCGCCGGCGATGATGAGATCGGCATCGCCCGCACGGATGGCCTGGGAGGCCATGATGATCGCCGACATGCCGGAGGCGCAGAGCCGGTTGACGGTGATGCCGGGCACCTCGTCGGGAAGGCCGGCCAGCAGTACCGACATCCGTGCGACGTTGCGGTTGTCCTCGCCGGCCTGGTTCGCGGCGCCGAGGATGACCTCGTCGATCGCGCCGAGCTCACCCTCGAGGTCGAGCCGGGTGCGGCGCACGAGCTCGCCGACGACGAGGGCCGCCAGGTCGTCGGGGCGCACGCTCGCGAGCGCGCCGCCGTATCGGCCGACGGGCGTCCTGACTCCGCCGACGAGGTAGGCCTCCGCCATGTCTCACTCCTGACCGCACTGTCTCGGGTGGAACGCTGCTCGGCCCCAGCGTAGTGCGGCCCGCGTGCGCGACGGCCGCAATTCCTGACCGACCGTTCAGCAAGTAATTATGGCAAACGGATGCTCCGCGCGCCACTCGACGGCGAAGGCCCGCGTCCGGATGGACACGGGCCTTCGCCGATCGGTGCGGATGCCTAGGCGGTGACCGCCTCGCCGGGCGCGAGTGCGGCCCCGTCGGCCTCGACCTCGGCGAACGGGTCGTCGCCGAGGGCGACGCGCTCGAAGTCGACGTCGATCTCCGCACGACCGAGCAGCTCCGTCATGCGGCGCTGCCGGTTCCCCGGGATGAGCGTCACGACCCGGCCCTCCTTGCCGGCGCGGCCGGTGCGGCCGGCGCGGTGCAGGTAGGTCTTGTACTCGTCGGGCGCGTCGGCCTGGATCACCAGATCGATGTCGTCGACGTGGATGCCGCGCGCGGCGACATCCGTGGCGACGAGGACGTTGACCCGACCGCTCGTGAGTTGCTGCAGGTTGCGCGTGCGGCGCGACTGGTTCAGGTCGCCGTGGAGGGCGACGGCACGGATGCCGTAGTCCTCGAGGTGCTCGGTGAGGTCCTCGGCGAACGCGCGGGTGCGCGAGAACACGAGGGTCTTGCCCTGGCGGTTCGCGAGCTGCGCGACGATGTCGCGCTTCTCGCGGTTCTCGATGACGAACACGCGGTGCTCGATGGTCGAGGAGGCCTGGTCTTCACCGGCCACCTCGTGCACCGCCGGGTCGACGAGGAACTCCTCGACGAGCGTGGCGACGCCCGAATCGAGGGTGGCCGAGAACAGCAGCTTCTGCCCGCCCGCGGACGTGCGGCGGATGATGCGCTGCACCGGCTCGAGGAAGCCGAGGTCGCACATGTGGTCGGCCTCGTCGAGCACCGTGACGACGACCTCGCTGAGGTCGAGTCGCCCCTGCTCGATGAGGTCCTCGATGCGGCCCGGCGTGCCGATCACGATGTCCACGCCGCGCTGCAGCGCGCCGACCTGGCGGCCCTGCGGCACGCCGCCGTAGATCTGCGTCGTGAAGAGGCCGACGCTCTGCGCGATCGGCTGCACCGTGCGGTCGATCTGCAGGGCGAGCTCGCGCGTCGGGGCGAGGATGAGCGCTCGGGGCTTGCGGCCCATCTGGCGCTTGCCGCCGGCCTTGCCCGTGGCGGCCCACATCGCCATGAGGCGCTCGACGGTCGGGGCGCCGAAGGCGATCGTCTTGCCCGAGCCGGTCTTGCCACGGCCGAGCACGTCGCGGCCCTCGAGCACGACGGGGATCGTCGCGGCCTGGATGGGGAAGGGCGCCTCGGCGCCGAGCTCCTTGAGCACGCGCACGACGTTGCCGCCGAGTCCGAGGTCGGCGAAGGTCACGCCGTCGACGGCCTCGGCCTGGATGGCGTCGGCCTCGAGGCGCTCGAGCACGACGTCGTCGTTGGGGCTGAACCGAGCCCCGGTCTCCTTCGAGGGGTAGAAGCTCGACGGGCGGCGGCCCGACTCCTGGAAGCCGGGACGGTCCATGTCGCGACGGGGTGCGCGCTCGACGCGGTCGGCCGAGCGGACGGGGCGGTCGCTGCGGTCGAAGGAGCGGACGGGGCGGTCGCCGCGATCGTTGCGGTCG
>JAPSJU010000292.1 GCA_031178025.1 Agromyces sp.
CCCGGGGTGAGGAGCGCGTCGTCGCCTGAGAAGATCCCCGCCCGCATGGCGCCGGCGGAGCGGAGGTGGCGGGTGAGCGCCCGCGTGTCGATGCCGCTGATGCCGACGACGCCGGCTGCGGCGAGGTCGTCGTCGAGACTCCGCTGCGAGCGGAAGTTGGAGACGACTCGGGAGGGATCGCGCACCACGAAGCCGGCGACCCAGATGCGCGAGGACTCCATGTCCTCGTCGTTCATCCCGGTGTTGCCGATGTGCGGTGCCGTCATCATGACGATCTGACCGGCATAGGACGGGTCGGTGAGCGTCTCCTGGTAGCCGGTCATGCCCGTCGCGAAGACCGCTTCGCCGAGCGTGCGTCCGCGTGCGCCGTAGGCGCGTCCGTCATAGCGCCGGCCGTCCTCGAGCACGAGCACGGCCGGCTCGTTCGTGCGGGTGTGGGTCTCAGTCATCCGAGTCCTCGCTCTCCTGGTTCTGCCGCGACGCCGGGGAGGCGGCGGCGATGTCGTTGACGGCGGCGATGATGCGCGCCGAGTCGCCCGGGTACCGGGCTCTGAGGTAGCTGTCGACGAGTGCCGGAGCGGCTGCCGCGTCGGGGGCCTGGGCGAGCCGCACCATCCAGGTGAGCGCGACGAGGCCCTCCGGCTCGACGCCGCGGTCGACCGCGTAGCTCGCCTGCCCGGCGGCGACGATGCGCTCCGCGGGGAGGAAGTTGGCGGCCTCGCCCGCGATGCGGAGCACCACGCCCTCTGGGCGCACCTCGAGGTGCGCCGCTCCGCGGAAGGCGAGCCCCTGCACCGCGAGCCGTTCGAGCGGCTCGGCGACGGGCGTCGTCGCGACGTAGAGCACCTCGGCCTCGAGGACCGCGTCGCCGAGGCGGCCGGGCAGCTCGTAGGCCGCGAGCGCCGCATCGCGCGTGGTGCGCCGGCGCCACGAGCGCCGCATCAGCCAGGCGGCCATGCCGACGACGACGACGGCGATGAGGAGGCCCATCCAGTGCTCAACCCGCATCGCCGGCCTCCAAGCCCGCGGCCGCCGCGCGGGCCACCTCGTCGGCGGGACGCACCGCGCCGTCGAGCACCGTGGGGTAGCCCGCGTGGAAGGTCGCGACGACCCGACCGGGCAGGCGGCGCCCGAGGTACGGCGAGTTGCTGCTGCGACCGGCGAGGCGGCTGACGTCGAACTCGGCGGCTGCGGCGGGATCGTAGAGCACGAGCTCGGCGGGCGCGCCGGGCACGAGCCCCTGCCCCTGCCCGCTCAGGCGACCGATGCGCGCCGGCGCGGCGGAGAGCACGCGCGCGATGTCCGACCAGTCGAGGAGGCCCGTCTCGACGACCGCCGCGTGCACGACCGCGAGGGCGGACTCGAGCCCGACCATGCCGTTCGCTGCGGCATCCCATTCGCTCTCCTTCGCCTCGACGGGATGCGGGGCGTGATCGGTCGCGACGATGTCGATCGTGCCGTCGGCGAGGGCGGCGCGAAGGGCCTGCACGTCCTCGGATCGCCGCAGCGGCGGGTTGACCTTGTAGCGCGGGTCGTAGCTCGCGACCAGCTCCTCGGTGAGGAGCAGGTGATGCGGGGTGACCTCGGCGGTCACGTCGATGCCGCGGGCCTTCGCCCATCGGATGACCTCGACGGACCCGGCGGTGGACACATGGCACACGTGCAGCCTGCTGCCCACGTGCTCGGCGAGCAGCACGTCACGCGCGATGATCGACTCCTCGGCCACGGCCGGCCAGCCGGCGAGCCCGAGCTCGCTCGACAGCGCGCCCTCGTTCATCTGGGCGCCCTGCGTGAGCCGCGGTTCCTGCGCGTGCTGCGCGATGACGCCGCCGAAGGCCTTGACGTACTCGAGCGCGCGACGCATGAGCAGCGGGTCCGATACGCAGAATCCGTCGTCGGAGAACACCCGCACGTTGGCGCGGGACCGGGCCATCGCCCCGAGCTCGGCGAGCTGCTCGCCCTTGAGGCCGATGGTCACGGCGCCGATGGGCTGCACGGTCGCATAGCCCGCGGAGCGGCCGAGGCTCGCCTCCTGTTCGACGACGCCGGCCGTGTCCGCGACGGGGAAGGTGTTCGCCATCGCGAACACGGCGGTGAAGCCGCCGGCGGCCGCGGCTCGAGTCCCGGTGAGCACGGTCTCGCTCTGCTCGTAGCCCGGTTCCCGCAGGTGCGTGTGCAGGTCCACGAGACCCGGCAGCGCGACGAGGCCCTCGGCGTCGACGACGGTCGCGCCCGCGACATCCCCGAGGCGGCCGACGTCGACGATGCGTCCTCGGTCGAGCAGGAGGTCGGAGCGCTCGCCCGTGGGCAGGGTCGCCCCGGCGATGAGGTATCGAGCGGACATCAGGCCTCCCCCCGTTCACCGGACAGCAGCAGATACAGGGCGGCCATTCTCACTGATACTCCGTTCGCCACCTGCTCGCGCACCGTGGACTGCGGCGAGTCGGCGGCGCGGGCCGAGATCTCCAGCCCGCGATTCATCGGTCCGGGGTGCATCACCATCGTAGCCGGGGAGAGCCGGTCGAATCTGGCGTCGTCGAGCCCCCAGGTGCGTGCGTACTCGCGGCTGTTCGGGAAGAACGCCTCGCTCATCCGCTCGGCCTGGATGCGCAGCATCATGACGACGTCGGGCGCGTTCGCGAGTGCCGCATCGAGGTCGTAGCCGATCGCCGCGGGCCAGGCGTTCGTGTCGACCGGCACGAGGGTCGGCGGCGCGACGAGCTCCACGGAGGCACCAAGGGTCGTGAGCAGCCATACGTTCGAGCGGGCCACGCGCGAGTGCAGGATGTCGCCGACGATGACGACCCGCACGCCCTCGAGGTCTCGACCGCGGGATGCCGTGCCGTGCACGCGGCGTCGGATCGTGAACGCGTCGAGGAGCGCCTGGGTGGGATGTTCATGCGTGCCGTCTCCGGCGTTCACGACCCCCGCGTCGATCCAACCGCTCGTGGCGAGGGTCTGCGGTGCGCCGGAGGCGTGATGGCGGATCACGACGCCGTCGGCGCCCATCGCCTGCAGGGTCTGCGCCGTGTCCTTGAGGCTCTCGCCCTTCGAGACGCTCGACCCCTTCGCGCTGAAGTTGATCACGTCGGCGGA
>JAPSJU010000293.1 GCA_031178025.1 Agromyces sp.
GCCACCTCGATGTCGACCTTCGCGTTCGCCTGGTTGGTCGCCTGGTTGTTGGTGCGGCCGAGCGGCAGCTCGACGGTGTTCGTGATCGCACCCTGGTAGGCCACGTACTGCGGCGTGAAGACCGGGGGCCAGTCATCCCAGCCCGCCCGGATGTCGCGATAGGGGATCTTGATCTTCCCCGTGTTCTCGAGCGTGGCGCTGCCGTCGGCGGCCAGGTAGGTGTTGCCCGGGATGTTCGCCCCGACCACGGCCTGCTCGATCTCGAGTGCCGCCGCGTAGGCGTGCGGGAGGAAGAGGTCGTACTCGTAGTTCTCGCCGTGCGGCGGGCCGCATGGCTCGACCTGCAGCACGCCGGTGTACCCGTGCAGATCGACGAAGAACGTCGGCTGGATGACACTCGACAGGTCGCGGATGATGCGCGACTCGGGAGTCGCCCCGGTGATCATGTCGCGGTTGACGTCGAAGCCGTCGGCGTTGGCGCGCTGACCGAGCGCGCGGCCGTCGGGATTGTTCGTGACGGTGAAGTAGAGGCGGTAGTCCTGCAGGAGGTCCCGCACCTCCGGCCACGGCGCCGTCGCGAGGTACTCGATGTAGTCGAGCACCGCGTCGGTGCCCTCCCACTCGTTGCCGTGGATGTTGGCGTTGAACCAGACGGGCACCTTGTACTGGTTCATGAGCGGCGCGCTGGCCGCGGCCGCCGCCGGGTCGGCCTTGATCAGCTCGCGCCACTGCCGCTGCTTCGCCGTCTGGTCGGCCGACTCCTTCGCCGTGAGCGTGACGAGGTGGATGTCACGGCCGAGCGTCGACTGGCCCACGACCTGCGCGGAGATCCGATTGCTCTGCGCCATGAGGGTGTTCAGGAAGGGGGCGATCTCGTCGTAGGGCGTGACACCGCGCGCGATCGACGCGTCGTTCGGGTTGTCGGGCACCGTCGCGAGCAGCGGTTGCGACGGGTAGCTCGCGGGCGGTGCGACGAGCGGGGAGACCGATGCGACGACCGGGGTGGCGAGCGCGCGCTCGAGCGCGCTCGCCGGGGCGGCACCGACGACGAGCGTCGCGGCGGTGACCGCCGCGATGCCGACTCCGGCGATGAGACGGGGGAACGTCATGGTGCTCCGATTCTGCAGTGGACGGGCGCAGTGATCACCCCACTCTGGCAGCGGCGTGAACCGTTTTCCATACCCGGCGTGTTACGACTGCGAGTCGCGGCTCGGGACTCGAGCTCGCCGAGCCCCGTCGGGACGCCGGCGGCGTGCTCGTCACTGCAGTGCGGACGTGAGGCGCGCGAGGTTGTCGAGCACCGTCGAGCGGATCGGCTGACGCAGCCATTCCTCGAGCGTGAGCTCGCGGCTGCTGTTCCGATACCCGTCTTCCACGGCCCGCATCTCGCGCACGAACGACGCACCGCGCACGAGCAGGGAGACCTCCATGTTGAGCTCGAAGGATCGGATGTCCATGTTGCTCGAGCCGATCACGGCGACGTCGTCGTCGATCGTGAAGTGCTTGGAGTGCAGGATGTACGGCGCCCGGTACAGCCGGATCCTCACTCCGGCGCGCAGCAGCGCCTCGTAGTACGAGCGCTGCGCGTGGTAGACGAGCGCCTGATCCCCGATCTCCGAGACGAAGAGCTCGACGTGCACGCCGCGCTGCGTCGCCCCGCTGATGGCGCGCAGCATCGCCTCGTCGGGCACGAAGTACGGGCTCGTCAGCACGATCCGTTCCTGCGCCGCGTACATGAGCGCGAGGAAGAGCTTCAGGTTGTTCTCGTTCGAGTAGCCCGGCCCGCTCGGCACCACCTGGCAGTCGAGGTCCTGCGCCTCTCCATCCTGTCCGAGCGGCACGATCTCGCGCATGGGAGGCTCGTCGGTCTCGAGATACCAGTCGGTGGCGAAGATCGCCTCGAGTCCCGAGACGATCGGCCCCTCGACGCGCACCACGAGCTCCTTCCACTTCAGCCCGCGACGGATGTTGCTGCGCTTGTTGTACGAGCGGTCGATGATGTTCTGCGAGCCCATGAACCCCACCTCGCCGTCGACCACGAGGATCTTGCGGTGATTGCGCAGGTCGGGCCGCTGGTACCGCCCCCGGAGCGGCTGCACCGGCAGCATCAGCTGCCAGCGCACGCCCATGCGATCGAGTCGTCGCAGCGTTCGGCGATAGCCCTTCACCCGCACCGACGCGATGTGGTCGAGGAGGACGCGCACCTCGACCCCGCGGGCGACGGCGGCGCCGAGGGCGTCGAAGAGCGGCGCGGTGGTGCGGTCGTACGAGAAGATGTAGAACTCCACGTGCACGTACCGTTCGGCGCCCTCGATCGCCTCGGTCATCGACGCGAGCGAGCCCTCGTAGTCGCCGATCAGGCTCGCACTGTTCGAGCCGATGAGCGGCATGGCCCCGAGCGTGCGGTTGAGGCGCACGATGCCGCCGAACCAGCTGGGCCAGGTGCTGCTGTCGCTGACCCGCTCGATCCCGTGCGTGGACTCCCGGATGAAGGCGTCGACCTCGGCCTGCTTCTCCTGCCGCCGCTTCGGCAGTTTCGGGTTGCCGATCAGCCAGAAGAGCAGGATGCCGATGATCGGGAGGAAGAAGATCGCGAGCAGCCACGCCATGCCGGCCGTCGGCCTGCGGTTGCGCGGCACGACGATGATCGCGATGATGCGGACGACGATGTCGAAGGCGATGATCGTCCCGGCGATGACTGCCGTGAGCTGCGCGCCCGTGAGCTCCACGTCAGGCGGCCGGGCGTTCGCGTCCGAGCTTCGCGCGTTCCTCGGCCTCGATGCGCGCGTAGGCCTTGCGCTCGCCACGGTCCGCGCGGATGATCGCGCGCATCACGAACCAGAAGATGGATCCGATGAGCACCGTGGGGGCGAGCGACCAGATCGCGTTGGCCCAGAATTCGTCCATAGTGTCCTCAGGATACGGGGTGTTCGTCGAACCATGCTGAGAGCCGGCGCGGCATCCGACCGGCGGCGGCTCAGCCGGCGGCGATGATGCCCCAGATGCCCGAGCCGAGCAGGTACAGCCCGATCGCGCCGACGATGATCCAGATCGCCAGGCGCGTGTTCGAGGGGCGCCTCGGGTCGCGATC
>JAPSJU010000294.1 GCA_031178025.1 Agromyces sp.
CTTGCCGACTAAGTCCAATCGATTTACTATCTGAGGAGTCGCCGCGATGTCGGCGCGCAACTCGAGGCAAAGGAGCACGAGCCATGCACCGCACACGCGCCATCGTCTCGCTCGCGGTCGTGGCCGCGGCATCCGTCTCCCTCATCGGCTGCAGTGCCGACGGCGGAGGCGGCGACGCAGACAGCATCCGCATCGTCTACCAGAAGACCGACGGCTTCGTGGCCCTCGACGACCTCATGCAGAAGGTGAAGCCCGAGTTCGAGGCCGCCAACCCCGGCATCACCGTCGAACTCGAGCCGATCGTCGCCGACGAGGGCGACTACGCCACCAAGCTCGCGCTCATGCAGCAGAGTCCCGACACCGCGCCCGACGTCTTCTACGAGGACACCTTCAAGGTGCGCAGCGACGTGGACGCCGGGTACCTGCTGAACCTCGACGACCACCTCGAGGAATGGGAGGACTGGGAGCAGTTCAACGAGGGAGCCCGCGAGGCCGGCCGAGCCGACGACGGCAGCATCTACGCCGTGCCGCTCGGCACCGACACCCGTGGCATCTGGTACTCGAAGTCCGTGCTGGAGGCGGCCGGAGTCGCGCTGCCGTGGGAGCCGAAGACGTGGGACGACATCTTGGAGACCGCCCGCCAGGTCAAGGCCGCCTCGCCCGACAAGGTCGCGTTCAACGCGTACGCCGGCAAGCCCGCCGGTGAGGGCTCGGTCATGCAGGGCTTCGGCATGCTCATCTACGGCACCGACGACACCCTCTACGACGCCGACTCGCAGAAGTGGGTCACCGGCTCGCAGGGGTTCATCGACTCGCTGCAGTTCATCGAGACGCTCTACTCCGAGGGCCTCGCGCCGGCGCCCGACGTCGCCCTCGACGGGTCGATGTGGCAGAAGCTCTTCGGCGAGTGGTTCCCGGGCGGGCAGATCGCCGCGACGATCGAGGGCTCCTGGTCGCCGTCGTTCTGGAAGGACGGCGGGCAATACGCCTGGCCGGGCTACGTCGACGACATCGGCGTCGCGGCGTTCCCCACCCAGGACGGGCAGGGCGACGGCGCCGTGAGCCTCTCGGGCGGCTGGACCCTCGCGGTCGGAGCGCAGAGCAAGAACCCCGACGCGGCGTTCGACTTCCTCGCGATGGCCCTCAACCGCGAGAACTCGCTCGAGTACAACATCGCCAACTCGCAGATCGCCGTGCGCACGGATGTCGCCGAGGACCCCGCATACCTCGAGGCGAACCCGTTCATCGGCTACTTCACCGACCTGGTGACGTTCACCCACTTCCGTCCGGCCACTGCCGACTACCCGCAGATCTCCGCTGAGATCCAGGCGGCCACCGAGGCCGTCATGACGGGGCAGATGTCACCGGAGGAGGCGGCCGCCGCCTATGACGAGGCAGTGGTCGGGATCGTCGGCGACGACAACGTGACCGGCTAGGGGGATGGTCGCGGTCCAGTCGCCGCCGATCCGGGGCGGTCGGCCGGCACGGGATGACCCGACATCTCGTGCCGGTCGGCCTTCCAGCGGTTCGCGCGGCCGCGCGTTCGTGCGGATGCTGCCGCTCGCGCCATCCGTGCTGCTCCTCGCGCTGTTCATGGCGGGGCCGGTCATCTGGTCGTTCTACATCTCGTTCACCGACACCGGGCTCACCGGTCGCTCCGCCCGCACTCCCGAATGGGTCGGCTTCGACAACTACGCCGAGCTGATCGCCGACCGCGAGTTCCCCACGTCGTTGGTGCTCACCGTCGTGTTCGTGCTCGGCTCCGCCGTGATCGGCCAGAACCTGCTCGGGCTCGGGCTGGCGCTGCTCATGGCCAAGGCCAACCGCGTCGTGCGTGCCGTCGTCGGCACGACGGTCGTCGCCGCCTGGGTGCTGCCCGAGATCGTGGCCGCGTTCGCCGCCTACGCGTGGTTCGCCGACGACGGCACGTTCAACCAGCTGCTGGGGACCGTCGGCATCGCGGGGCCGAACTGGCTGTTCGACTTCCCGATGCTCGCCGTGATCCTCGCGAACACCTGGCGCGGCACGGCGTTCTCGATGCTCGTCTACGAGGCCGCCCTGAACGACGTGCCCCCCGAGATCACCGAGGCGGCGATCGTCGACGGCGCGAGCGGCGTGAAGCGGCTCGTGTGGGTGACGCTGCCGATGATCCGCGGGAGCATCGCCACGAACCTCATGCTCATCACCCTGCAGACCCTCGCCGTGTTCACCCTCATCTGGGTCATGACGAGGGGTGGGCCCGGCATGTCCAGTTCGACGCTGCCGGTCTTCGCGTACCAGGAGGCGTTCAAGTTCCAGCAGATCGGCTACGGCTCCGCGATCGCCGTGGTCATGATCATCGTCGGCGCGGTGTTCTCGATCGGGTACATCCGTGCCCTGCGGCCGGGGCGTGAGCTGTGAGCGCCGCCACCCTCGCCCAAGCCGCGCGGCATGGCGTCGCCTCGCCTCGCCGCGCCGTCTCGGCTGCGGCACGGAACCTCGTGCTGGTGGTGATCGGCGCGGCGTTCCTGCTGCCGCTCGCCTGGCTCGTGCTCGCCTCGATCGACACGCAGGCGAGCCAGCAGACCCGACTTCCCACGGGCGTCACCTTCGACAACTACCTCGCCGTGCTCACGCCCGAGCGCACCCTGCTCCCGCTCTGGAACAGCACGCTCATCTCGGCGGGCAGCGCCACCATCACGGTGATCATCGCCGTGCTCGCCGCGTACCCGCTGTCGCGGTACCAGTCGCGGTTCAACAAGCCGTACCTGTACACGATCCTGTTCGGCACGTGCCTGCCGATCACGGCGATCATGGTGCCCGTGTACAGCTTGTTCGTGCGGCTCGGCTACCTCGACAACCTGCTCGCGGTGACGTTCTTCATGGCCGCGACGAGCCTGCCGATGGCGATCTGGATGATGAAGAACTTC
This sequence comes from Agromyces sp., assembly GCA_031178025.1. Lineage (GTDB taxonomy): Bacteria > Actinomycetota > Actinomycetes > Actinomycetales > Microbacteriaceae > Agromyces. The sequence continues at coordinate 2,910 of JAPSJU010000294.1, forward strand.
ATGGACTCGGTGCCCGTGAGCCTCGAGGAGGCCGCGTGGGTCGACGGCGCATCCGCGATGGGCACCCTGCGGCGCATCGTGGTCCCGCTCATGCGGCCCGGCATCGCCGTGGTGTTCATCTTCGTCTTCATCCAGGCGTGGGGGAACTTCTTCGTTCCGTTCATCCTGCTGCTGAGCGG
>JAPSJU010000036.1 GCA_031178025.1 Agromyces sp.
AGTTCGCCAAGTGCATGCGCGAGAACGGCATCGAGGACTTCCCCGACCCCGACAGCGGCGGCGCCATGGTGATCGAGCGTGGCCGATTCGATCCTGAGGATCCCGAGTTCAAGGCCGCGCGGGAAGCGTGCGCCGGCTCGCTGCCCGGCCTCGAGCAGTCCGGCGAGGGACCGGACGGGGGTGAATGATGTCGCTCCGAATGAAGCTGGGATGGGGGCTCGCCGGCCTCGTCGCGGCTGCGGGTCTCGGGCTGACTGCCGCAGCGGCGACCGGCTTCGGGTTCGACACCGCAGCCGCCGAGGACGGCCCCCCGAAAGTACGGACTGCCGAAGTGACCCGACAGGACCTGATCGCCACGACGGAGCAGACGGGCACCTTCGCGTATGCCGCGGAGACCGGACTGGAGGCCACGGGAGGCACGATCACGTGGCTGCCGACGGCCGGCACGGCCGTCGAGCGCGGCGGGCAGCTCTATCGGGTCGATGAAGCACCCACGATCCTCCTCTACGGAGGGCTGCCCGCGTACCGTTCGCTCGAATCCGGTCTGCAGGGCCAAGACGTGCGGCAGTTCGAGGAGAACCTCGCCGCGCTCGGGTACACCGGCTTCGATGTCGATGACGCCTACACCTGGGCGACCGCTGAGGCGGTCATGGAATGGCAGGAGGATCTGGGGCTCGAGCAGACCGGGATCGTCACTCCTGAACGCGTGCACTACTCCAGCGGGCCGGTGCTCGTGACGGCGCGTTCTGCGGAAGTCGGAGATCCGGCGGCCGGGACCGTGCTCACCGTCGCGGCCAGCGACCGCACCGTGACCGTGGACCTCGAGCAACGCGACGGCAGATTCGCGGTCGTCGGCGCGACCGTCGAGGTCCAGCTTCCCGACGGCACCACGTTCCAGGGCACGATCAGCGCGGTGCAGGCCACGGTCATCGATGGGCAGGACGGCGGTGAGGACACGACGGTGCAGCGGGTGACCATCACCCCGAACGACCAATCGGTGGTGTCCGGAGCTCCATCGTCCGATGCGAAGGTCGCGTTCACGGCCGACCGACGAGAAGGGGTGCTCACCGTCCCCGTCACGGCGCTGCTCGCACTCGCGGAAGGCGGATACGGGGTGGAGCTCGTCGACGGTGACGAGACCCGGCTCGTACCGGTGGAAGCCGGCCTCTTCGCCGACGGCCGCGTCGAGATCACCGGAGACGGGATCTCCGAAGGCAGCGAGGTGGTGGTCGCAGAATGAGTGCCGTCATCGAACTCGAACAGGTGACCAAGGAGTACGGCGGGGTGATCGCCCTGCATGAGGCGAGCCTGCAGGTGGAAGAAGGCGAGTTCGTCGCCATCATCGGCCCCTCGGGGTCTGGCAAGTCGACGATGCTGCAGCTGATCGGCACACTCGATCTCCCGACAGCCGGAACGGTGCGGGTCAGCGGGCAGGATGTCGCCTCGTTGAGCGACCATCAACTCGCGGGCCTGCGAGCGTGGCGGATCGGCTTCGTGTTCCAGCAGTTCCACCTGGCCCCCGGCGTGCCCGCGATCGACAACGTGGCCGAGGGGATGCTCTACCAGGGACTGCAGCTCGCGCAGCGCCGTTCGCTCGCCGCCGCGGCCCTCGAACGGGTCGGGCTCGGCCACCGTCTCCGGCATCGCCCCCACGAGCTGTCCGGCGGCGAGCGCCAGCGAGTCGCCATCGCACGGGCGCTCGCCGGCACACCCGCGATCCTGCTCGCTGACGAGCCGACCGGCAATCTCGACTCGGTCGCGGGATCCGAGGTGATGGAGTTGCTCGTCGGCCTCAACCGCGAGGGCACCACGCTGCTGGTCATCACCCACGATCACGAGGTCGCCGCGCGTGCACCACGACGTATCGCCCTTCGCGACGGGGAGGTGCTCTCGTGAGCGCCGCGTTGAGGTCTGCACGGTTGCGGCTCGACGACGTGCTCCGCGTCGGCGGCTCTGGCCTCAGGGCCAGACCGACCCGAGTGGTGCTGTCCGCGCTCGGAATCGCGATAGGGATCGCGGCGATGATCGCAGTCGTCGGGATCTCGAGCTCCGGGCGAGCGGAGCTGGACCGGCAGCTGGACCAGCTCGGCACCGACCTGCTCACGGTCTCGCCCGGCGACGACCTCTTCGGGGGCACCGCCACCCTCCCCGACGAAGCACCGGACATGATCGCACGAATCGGACCGGTGACGGATGTCTCGACCGTCGGTACCGTCGACGCCAAGGTGTATCGAAGCGACCTCATCCCGAAGGCCGCCTCCGGCGGCATCCAGACCTATGCAGCCGATCTCGACCTCCTCGAGACGGTCGCCGGCACCGTGGCGAGCGGCTCATGGCTGAACGACGCCACGAGCCGGTATCCCGTCGTGGTGCTCGGAGCCACCACCGCGCAGCAACTCGGCATCAACCGCGCCGGCGCAGACGTGCAGGTGCTCATCGGGGACGAATGGTTCACGGTCGGCGGGATCCTGAACCCGGTCCCCCTGGCGCCGGAACTCGACACCGGCGCACTCATCGGCGAAACCGTCGCAGAACACCTCCTCGGATTCAACGGCCACCCGACGACCGTCTACACCCGCTCGGACGAGGCATCCGTCGAGGCCGTTCGAGGCGTGCTCGCCGCCACGGCCAACCCGGCCGCGCCGAACGAGGTCCGAGTGTCACGTCCCTCCGACGCGCTCGCCGCACGGGCGGCGGCGGATCAGGCGTTCACCGGCCTGCTCGTCGGGCTCGGATCCGTGGCCTTGCTCGTCGGCGGCGTCGGCGTTGCGAACACCATGGTCATCTCGGTGCTCGAGCGACGCGCCGAGATCGGCTTGCGGCGCGCACTCGGCGCCACGAGACGGCACATCCGTGCCCAGTTCCTCACCGAATCCTTGCTGCTGGCGCTCGTGGGCGGAGCATCCGGCGTCGTGCTCGGCGTGGGCGCAACCGCCGCCTACGCGCTCATACAGGGATGGCCGACGCTGGTGCCGGTCTGGGCGAGCCTCGGTGGACTCATCGCGACCGTGGCCGTGGGCGTCGTCGCGGGCCTGTACCCGGCAGCGCGGGCCGCGCGCATGTCGCCGACCGAGGCATTGGCCGCCCCGTGACAGGGAGCTTCGGTTGCGCTCCGTGGTCTCGAGGGCTCGTCTACTTCGCGAGCGAGTGCTCTGGTGTGACCACCGCGGTGAACTGCCGGAAGGTGTCGGTCGCCGTCGGCGCGGATTGATCACCGGCCTTGCTCGCGGTCGTGTAGACGACCATCGTCCAGTCCTCCTCGGGGAAGGTGCCACCGGCACCGTAGTACCCGGACAGGCCCGGGTTGAGGAACACCCAGCCGTCGAGTTGCAGGAAGCCCATCGCGAAGTACTGCTCATTCGTCCACGGCCCGAGGCCCACGGTACTCGGAGCGAATTGCAGGCCATGCAGCTCGGGACTCAGCAGCGAGCCGTCGCCGAGTGCATCCAGGAACACGCGCACGTCTTCCTGGTTCGCGCCGACGCCCCCTGCTGCATACGTCCACGTCGGGCTCCAGTTGGTGACGTCCTCCCAGACGCCGCGCTCGTCGCTGTAACCGTGGAGCACGGGCGACGGCCAGTTCGCGTCGAAGGCAGCGGTCGAGTCGTCCATGCCGAGCTCGTCGAAGACGTCCTCCCGCAGCAGTTCGCCGACCGGACGCCCGGTCACCTCCTCGATCACCTGCTGGAGGATGAGCGTGTTGGTGTCCGAGATCAGCCAACCGGTGCCGGGAGTGAACACCGGTCCACCCGCGACGCCGATGTCCACGAGGTCCTGGATCGCCCAGTGCTGGAACGGGTCCGCCCACAGTCGATCGAGGAACGACTGGATCTCCGTGTAGTGCGGGTAGCCGCTCGTATGGTGCAGCAGCATCTCGATCGTGACCTGATCGGCCGCCGGCAGGTCCGGGAACCAGGTGGAGAGCGGATCGTCGCGCCAGCGCGCCGGCCTCGACCTGCTGCAGCACCACCGTCGTGAACATCGGCGTCGAGAGGTTGCCGAGTAGGTGGTGCATGTCGGCAGTCGCCGGCACGCCGGTCATCGACTCGCCGAGCGCGCCGACGAGCACAGGCTCGCCGTCGTGCCAGACCCCCGCGATGACCGCGTTCAGTCGGGCGTCATCGAACTGCGAGTGCACGATGACGCTGAGCTCGTCCGCGATCCTCCCATCGGCGAGGCACAGGTCTTCGCGCAGGTTCGTTCCCGCGGGGCACTCCGCCGCTCTGGCGACCGGGGATGGACTCGTCGTCGGCGACGGTGCTGGTCTCGCGAACAGCTTGCTCTCGAGCTGTTTTGTCGTCGAGTCGCCGCAAGGCGTATGACGACGCGCGTAACGACCACCTCGGGGCGCATGAGATTAAACATCCCCCGGTTCCTGCCCTCCGGCATGTCGGCGGTCCGGTCGAGTAAAGTCACGGAGGCTGGCACGACCGACTCTTCGGGGGAACTCCCCTCATAGGCCTCCAGCCCGGAGATGACCGGCTCCAGGTCCTCCCTCGGCAACGAGTCGAGGTACTCGCCCCGCGCGTTCGCGTTCCCGAGCCGGGCGTATGCAAGCTCGGCTTGCTGGAACGACACGAATTCTGACGGGAGCGTGCGGCGAAGTACAGCTGGAGGTAGCCGATGCATGCGACCCGGTGCTCACGCTTCCACGCTACGAAGGCTTCTCGGACGCCGAGGCGAACTTCGCACTCGCCTCCGTCGGCCACTGACCCAACCGACGAGGTCTCTTGAGTACCCTCGTTCCACGGGACTTCGGCGGTCGTACATTCGCGAGGGGCAGCCGCATCTCGAGCTCCGCGTGCGTACCTGCCTGATGTCGCGGGCGATCTTCTCTGACTCCATGAACGTGGGGTCGCGCCGACGGACGCGAAAAGCGAATGCGTGCTGCCCGTCTCCTTCTCGGTCGGGTTCGTCTGGGCGCGCCGTTGGCTGGCTCTGTGGTGTCCTCAAGCGATTCGTCGTGCTCACAGCTTGGAATGATTGGCGCCGTCGTCACCGCGCTCGGCCTCATTGGGCTGAGTCCTTGCGCCGGGTTCGCGTTCGGGCGGCGACAAGGGCTGCAAGCCCCAACAAGGCCGTCCACGCCTCGCTGTTCATCCCAGAGTTTGAGTTCGCGTCGGTACCCGAACCGTGCGCGTGGTGTTCCGTGCCACACTTACGTGCTGTGAGCGATGACACGATAGTCAAGGCAGATGGCCGCTCAGTCCGGGGCGTCGTGCTTTCCATGCTTCGGGACAGCGGTCCGCTTCCGCGCATCGAAGTCGCGCGCCGTTCCGGTCTTTCCGCGACCACGATCACGCGCACTGTCAACCAGCTCATCGACGACGGCATCATCGCTGAGGGAAGTCTCGTCGTTGCGAATCGCCCGGGTCGACCTGCAACCGAACTCGCCATCCGACCCGATACGTTCTTCGTCGTTGGTGTTCAGATCGGCGTCGGTTTCGCACAACTCAGCCTGATCGACGTACTGGGGCGAATTCGAGAACCGCGCAGCTTCGAGTATCCAGTCGAACTTCCCGCCGAAGCAGTACTCAACAAGGTGGCGAAGGAGATCGTGCAACTCCTCGACACGTCCGAGATCGACCGCCGCCGCGTCCTCGGTGTTGGCGTGGCCGTTCCGGGCGCGGTCGATGCGGGTAAGCGACGGCTGCTCCTCACCATCAACTTGTCATGGCGGGACGTGCCGGTGGCGGACATCATGGAGCCGCTCCTGGGCCTGCCAGTCGTAGTGGAGCACAACGTGCGTTCCATGGCGGTCGCCGAAGTCCGATTCGGCATCGGGCGTGGCCTCGAAAGCCTCGGTTTCGTCTATCTGCGGACCGGGCTCGGTGCAGGTCTCGTAGTGGAGGGGCATCCGTTCTCAGGCGGTGTCCACGGTGCGATCGAGATCGGGCATCTGCAGGTTCTCGATGCCGACCAGCGCTGCGTCTGCGGAAACAAGGGATGCCTGGAGACCGTCGTTTCCGACCGGGCGCTCAGCCGCGCGGCGGCTGATCTCGATGTCAACGGGGAGAACCTGCTGCGGGCCATCTGGGACGTGCGAGACGAAGACCCGCGCGCCGAACTCGTCATCGACCGAGTCGTCGCTGCCCTAGCTCAGGGCCTGGCCACATTCGTGAACCTACTCAATCCGGAACTGATCCTTCTCGGCGGCGCACTCGGCGCTATACCTCGACCGCTGTTCGACCAGATCGTCGCGCAGGCGCGAGCCGCCGTGTTCCCGGTCATCCGCGAGTCGGTCCAGATCGAGCCGTCGAGCCTGGGCGGAGATGTTGGGATGCTTGGTGGCGCCGCGGTCGTACTCGAGGCGACCTTCTACAGCTGAGACGGGCACCACCGTCACCGAACTACGAGTCGGTGTCACGATTATTGAACGACTGTCCGCGCTGCGGCAGCGCGGACACCTTTGAGCAGGTCGGCGCGACCTTTCAGAATCGACCCTGACACATAGAAATTCCTCCACGCCGGTTTGATCGGGCAATCGGTGGCGGCGGCTGCGACGACGCGCGTCCACATTGGTTCAGCGCTCTCGGCCGGCCGCGAGCTCCTCAAGCAGTTGAGGGCGCGGTTGCGAAGGATGTGGCCGGTCGCCCAGGCGTTCCTGCTCCATCCACATCTGCACCTTCAGCTCCTCTCGGATGCGTGCATAGGCGGAGTCGAAGTAGACGTTGTGCAGCTCCTCGGGATCCGCCTCGAGGTCATACAGCTCCCACTCGCCGGGGTAAGTGAACACGCCCGTGCCTGGGATTCCCATCCCGTCGTTGTAGAAGTAGATGAGCTTGTACCGGTCAGTTCGCCAGCCGTAGTGCGCAGGTGCACGGTGGAAGACATCGTCATGCTCCCAGTAGCGGTAGTACATGCCTTCCGCCACAGGTTGTGCCGGCCCCCCGGTCAGATCGCCGGCGAAGCTCCGGCCCTGCATTCGAGGGTGATTCCCGGTACCGGCGAACTCGAGGACCGTCTGTGCAAAGTCGACGTTCGTGACGATCCCGGAGTGCACCTGGTTGGGCGGAACCGCACGGGGATAGCTCAGCACTAGCGGCATCCGGAGCGATTCCTCGTACATGAACCGCTTGTCGAACCATCCATGGTCACCGAGGAAGAAGCCTTGGTCCGACGAGTACATCAGCACCGTGTCGTCGAACTCGCCTCGTTCGCGGAGCCAGTCGATGACCCGCCCAACGTTCTCGTCGACCGACGCCACGCAGCGCAAGTAATCTTCCATGTAGCGCTGGTACTTCCACAGCGCCTCGGCCTCGTAGGACAGCCCCTCGGGGGGCGACTGCTTGAGATCCTCCGCGTTCAGGTGTTCCGCGATTCGCATCGCGGCGCGGCGGGCCGATGACGTGCGTGTCGCATAGTCGTCCTCCCATGTCGAGGGGAGCGGGATCGGGTCGGTGAACAGGTCCGCGTGCTTCGGGTGCGGTTCCCAGGGCCGGTGCGGGGCCTTGTGCCAGATGAGCACACACCACGGATCGTCGCCGCCGAGCGACTCGACCCAGTCGAGCGAGAGGTCGGTGATGATGTCGGTCGCGTACCCCTCGGCGATTCGCTCGCCTTCGGCGGAAAGGAACAGTGGGTCCCAGTACTCGCCCTGTCCGTCGTGGCCGATGAGGATGTCCCAGTAGTCGAAGCCCTCGGGCGTGTTGCCCTCGTGCTCACCCATATGCCATTTTCCGACCATCGCCGTGCGGTATCCCGCCTCCTTCAATTGGGAGATGAAGGTCGGCTGGCTCGCGTCGATCGGCGTCACGAGCGTCGAGACGCCATTGACGTGGCTGTACGTGCCAGTGAGGATGCTCGCTCGGCTCGGTGAACAGAGCGCGTTCGTCGCGAAACAGTTGTCGAACCGGACACCTTCGCGTGCGATCTCATCGATGCGCGGTGTTTCGTTGACCACGGATCCGTACGCACTGATGGCGTGCGCGGCGTGGTCGTCGGTGAGGATGATGACGATATTCGGTCGTCGAGGCGTTTCCATCTGTGGCTTCCTGTGCTGATTCACTCGATACCGCTGAGATCGACCGGAGTCCAGGTGCCCGCGTCCATAGCGCGGTACGCCGCGTCGATCACGGCGTTGTCGATCACGCCGTCGACGAAGGTCTGGCGGGGCTGCTCGCCGGCGAGGTACGACTCAATGAAGTGGGCCATTTCGCCGTGGTACCCGTAGACCCATGGCTCGTCGGGTACGGGCGTGATCCATCCCGTCGCGGCGCCTGCCTTCTCCATGACGTATCCGGCCGACTGCCCCGCGAAGGCGCGGAGGCCCGTCTCGCCGGTCTCGTCGGTCCCAATCCAGCCGGCTGTGCCGTGGATCTCGTTGCGGACGTCGAGTCCGGCGATGTGGTTCCAGCCGACCTCGACCTGCACGACGCGCCGGTCGTCGAATCGGACGATCGCCACCGCGGTGTCCTCGGTCGTGACATCCGTTCGGGCGAGGCGGTCGCCCCACGCCAGCACCTCGACTGGCCGATGGTCGTAGCCCAGGAACCAGCGTCCGATGGCGACGCAGTGGCAACCAAGCCCGCGGAGGGGTCCGCCGCCCATGCGCTCGGCATTTCGGGCGTGCTCATGCGGATGGCCGTGCGCCTCTCGGGCGCGGACTGACACCACGTCGCCGATCGCCCCGGCGTCGACGAGTTGCTTGGCCTTGACGAGTCCCGGTGCGAATACCTCAGTCTCGGCGTAACCGTGCCAGACGCCGGCATCGCGTACGAGGCGTAGGCACTCCGCCGCCTCCTCGGAGTTTCGCCCGAGCGGTTTAGTGCAGATGACAGCCTTGCCTGCCGCGGCAATCTCCGCAATGACCGGGACATGGAGGTCGTGGGGCAGCGCGACGACGACGAGGTCGACGTCATCGCGCTGCACCAGCTCAGTGGTCGAGCTGACGACGGTGGGAATGCCATACCGGTCGGCGACCTCCCGGCCTCGCTCTGGTGAGCGGGCAGCGAGCACGGTCACCTCGTGGCCGCGGACGTGCTGCAGGGCACGGAGGTAGAAGTCGGCCACGAACCCGGCCCCGATGATTCCGATCCGGGCAGTAGCCCGTGGCCGACCGGTCACTGAAGCGCTTCCTTCGCCTGTGCGAACAACTCGATGTTCACGAACTCTTCGGCAGGCACCTTCGCCGGGATGCGGCCGAGCTTGACGAAGAGGTCTTCGAGCGCCTCGAACTGCTCGTAGGTCTTACCGGACTCGTTGTTCTCGAGGATCACATCGGAGGTCCACCATTCGAGCGCGTCGGCCTGACCCTGGAGCTGTTCCACGGGCGCGCCGGACTCGTCGGCGGCCAGCTGGACGGCATCTTCGACATTCTCGAGGCGCCAGTCGTTCGCCTGGATCCACACTTCGAGGAAGCGGCTCACGGCGTCCGCCTTGTCGGCGATCGCCTGGTTTGACGCAACCCAGCCACCGACGAACTCGGTCTCGGGGAAGTCCTCATTGTTCGCGAGGACCTCTGCGTCGGGCACCGATTCGAAGATTTGATCGCTAAGCGGCGAGAAGATCGCCGCGACGTCGATCTGGCCAGCGACGAACGATGAGACGACGTTCGGCGGGTCGAGGGGGACCTTGACGATGTCGTCGGTCGTGAGTCCGGCCTCCTCGAGTGCGAGGCTGAGAATCATCTCGCCTGAGCCACCTTCCGGCACACCGACGCGAAGCCCCTTGAGGTCCTTCACGCTGGTCGCTCCGGAGTCCGGGGTTGCGATCACGAAGTCGCCGTACGTCGCCTCGTTCGGGGTGATGATGGTCGCCTGACCGGACGCCGGCATCCAAGTGGCCCCGCCCCCGATGTAGCCGATGTCGAGGGAGCCCGCGGCCATGGCCTGAATCTGAGTGGGCCCGTTGGTGAAGGGGGTGAGGTTGACGTCGATCCCCGCCTTCTCCCAGAGCGCGAGTTCGTTCGCGACCGCGATGAGTCCGACGCCGTTGATGCTCGTGTCGATGTAACCGACGTTGAGCTCGACCGTCTCGCGGCCGCCTGCTCCTGCAGTCGCGTCATCCGACGCAGCCTTGTCGGACGACGTTGCGCAGCCGGTTAGGGCCAACGCGGCGAGCGCTGTTCCGGCCGCGAAGGCGGAGATTTTTCTATTGTTCTTCATGGCTTCCTTGCCTCTCGGTGTAAACGGGTAGTGCTGTTCAGTTAGGGGTCGTGCTGTTTGGGCTAGTCGGGTCCGGGCTGGCGCCTTCGCCGTGGTGGTGGACGCCGCGCCAAACCCGTGCCCGGATCTCGGCGAACTCAGGCGACAGGCGAAGCGCTTCATTACGCGGATACGGGAGCGGCACGTCGATAATTTCGCTGATTCGTCCGGGCCGAGGACTCATCACGACGACGCGGCTGGCGAGGTACACGGCCTCGTCGACGTCGTGTGTGATGAACACGATGGTCCGGCGATCCCGTTCCCACGTGTGGAGGAGGTCATCCTGCATCTGCACGCGAGTGAGTGCATCGAGCGCTCCGAATGGCTCGTCCATGAGGAGTACGGATGGATTGACGGCGTACGCACGCGCGATCGCGCACCGCTGCTTCATCCCGCCGGAGAGTTCCTTCGGCAATGCGTGAGCGAAGTCCTTCAGGCCGACCAGGTCCAGGAAGTGCAGGGCGCGTTCTGCTCGCTCGGCCTTCGACAGTTTTTGCAGCCGAAGTCCGAACTCGACATTCTTCTGCGCGGTGAGCCATGGAAAGAGGGCGTACTGCTGGAAAATGACGCCGCGGTCGGGGCTAGGGCCCTTCACTGGCTTGTCGTGCACGAGCACTTGGCCAGATGTCGCCTGGAGCAGGCCGCCGATCAGGTTGAGCATGGTGCTCTTCCCACAGCCGGATGGCCCGACCAGGGTGATGAACTCGCCCTCTTCCACGTTGAGGTTGACGTGGTCCAGGCTGATTGTGTCTCCGCGGGAGGTTGAGTAGACCTTTGTCGCGTTCTTGATCGAGATGAGGTTGGTCATGCTCGGGTCTCCTGCCAGGAAGTGAGTCGTCGTTCGAGCAGCAATAGCAGGCGATCCATGACGAAGCCGAGCAGGCCGATCATGATGATGCCGACGACGATCCGGTCGGTCTGAAGGAACTGGGCGGCAGCCTGCATCATTCGCCCGAGCCCGGTCGGCGCCGCGATGAGCTCGGATGCGACGAGGGTTGCCCAGGAAGCGCCGAGTGCCACGCGCATGCCGACGAAAATGAACGGCAGTGACGCCGGGATGACGACGCGAGTGAAGATCGTGAAGTCCTTCGCGCCGAGTACGCGGGCAGCGTTGATGAGGGTCGTGTCGACGTTGCGCACGCCCTGGAAGGTGGCGAGGACGCAGGAGAGGAACGATGCGAGGAAGATGACGAAAATCTTGGCCGGTTCCCCGATGCCGAGAATCACGATCACCAGTGGGATGAGGGCGAGCGGTGGCACGGTTCGGAAGAACTGCACCCATGGTTCGACGAGACCCCTGGCGAGCCAGTACCAGCCCATGAGGAATCCGGCCGGGATGGCGAGCAGGACGCCGAGCGCGAAGCCGGTGAAGACCCTGACGAGACTCGCCGAGGTGTGCTCCCAGAGGGTGCCGTCGACGATGATCGACCACCCGTCCGTCACCACGTCCACAGGTGTGGGGATGAGGGGATTCCGAGCGATTGCGGCGGCAAGCGCCCAAAGACCGATGCCGCCGATCAAGGTGGCGACGTACAGCCAGGTCAGCGAACGCGGCTTCCGTTCTGCTTCCACCGCGGCGATCGCCTGGGTGGCGGGCGCCTCGGTCTCGATGGATTCGACGGTCATGATGGGTCAGCTCCTCTCGCGCATTCGGGATAGTTGATCGACTGCATGGTTGATTTCCTTACCTGTGTCAGTTGTAGAAGTAGGTATCGAGAGCAACGGTTGCGCCTCCGAGTACACCGGCATCCATGCCGAGGCTTGACGGATGAATTTCAAGCGATGGCCGGAGCACCGGGAACACCGCCGCTCGAGTCTCCTCCCGTACACGCTCGACGAATCCGTCCGGGACGTCGGCGAGCGCACCACCGAGCAGGATGAGTTCCGGATTGAGCAGGTTGGCGAGAGCGGAAAGGCCCTTAGCCAGTGAGGCGATGATTTCGTCGAGCGCGGTTGCTGCTCGAGCGGATGTCGTTCTCGCCTCCCAAAGCGCGCTCAGCGGGTTCGGTGTGTCGTCGAGTCCCATCGCGGCGATCGTTGCTCGCAACGCACGCTCGGAAACCACCGTCTCGAGACAACCTGCGTTGCCACACACGCAGCGCACGTCGTTGTCCGCGACTTGGAGGTGACCCAGTTCGATCGCACCGTGCACCCCACCTGCGAACGGTTCGCCCTCGACTACGAGTCCAGCGCCGAGACCGGTGCGAAGATACACGAACGCCAGGCTGCCCAACCCCCGACCACGTCCGAATCTTGTCTCGGCGAGCGCCATCGAACGCACGTTGTGCTCGACCGTTACGGGCAGTCCGAGTGCGGCCTCCAGCTGGTCCGCGACATTAACGTCCCGCCAATGCAGATTGATCGGCAGGAGCATCCGCCGTCCCGACGCGTCCACGGGTCCGGGGACGGCCACTCCGATACCGACGACCAAACGACGATCGGTGCCGTTGCTCCGTACGAGGGCATCGATCGCCGAGGCGACGCGACGCAGCACTTCGTTGGGAGATTCCTGGATGTCGTACTCGAAGCTCGTCGCCGCATGCTGTTCGCCGAGCAGGTCGACGATGCCGAGCTGAACAAACCCGACGCCGATCTGCACGCCGACAACGAAGTACGCAGTCCGACGCAGGGTCAGCTCTGTCGCCCGGCGCCCGAGTCCCGTGACCGAGACGGAATTGCCTTCAACCACGATCTCGTCATCGATGAGCTGCACCGTTGCCCGCGTGATCGTCGTCGGTGAAAGGCCAGTCTTGCGTGCGAGTTCGATTCGCGGCGTTGGGCCCAAATCTCGCAACAGCGACAGGATGACCCCCCGGACGGACCGGGCCTCATCTTGAACGACCGCTGCTTCATTGCTCACAGCAAAAAAATAACTGACGGTTGTGCGGCTCGTCAACTCTGGCTCGGGAATCCGCTCGACTCGGT
>JAPSJU010000295.1 GCA_031178025.1 Agromyces sp.
GCCGATGCCGCCGAACCATTCGAACACCGCGGGCCAGCTCTCGGTGAAGGTCGCGATCGCGACCACCGCGAGGATGAGGGCGATGGAGCCGAAGAGCACGATCATCATCCCGGGCATCCGCCAGCGCATGTACACCGTCGTGACGCTCGCGCCCAGGAAGAGCACGAGCAGTTGCAGGGCGAAGGTCGAGTAGACGTCGACCAGCCACCCGCCCTGCCCGTACCAGAGCGAGTCGAACATCGCGATGCCGACCCCCCAGCCGTCGCTGGCCCGCTCGAGCTGCACGAGCGTGGCGAGGGCGATCGCGTTCAGCACCGACACGATGCCGAACATGAGGCTCGTGCCCAGCCAGAAGTCCCGCCGGGTCGCACCGAAGCCGAGGGCGAACGAGAACGTGAGGCCGACGGCCTGCACGCCGACGACGACGAGGTACCACTGCGGCGAGAGCACCGCCCAGCTGTACCGCATCCCCTCCTGCATGTCGTCACGGGGGGCGCCCGCTCCGGTCATGATGAGGCCGACGACCATCATCACCGCCCAGGCCGCGCCGAGGATGAGCCACGGTACGCCGAAGAAGACCGCCGGGTTCACGGCGTGCAGGCGCACGATGCGCCAGATCTCATGGGCACGCGATCGGCTCTCGGTGCGCATCACGGGTGCGGTGGCGACGGCGGTCATGCTGCCTTCTCCTGTTCTGCCTGGTCGGCACCCAGGTCGGTGCCGGTCATGTGGACGATGAGCTGCTGCAGCGACACCGGAGCGAGCTCGAGGTTGAGCCCGGCCGCCCTGGTGCGATCCTGCTGGTCGAGACGACCGTCGATGGTGACGGATGCCAGTCCGCCGAGACCCTCCCTGCCGATGACGGCCCGGTCCGCCACGAACTCCTCGACCGCCGCGCGAGGGCCGGCGACGGTCGTCGCCGAGCCGCGGACCTCATCGGCGTCGCGATCGAGCAGGATCCGCCCCCGGTCGATGAGGATGACGTGTTCGAGGAGGTTCGCCACCTCGTCGATCAGGTGCGTCGAGAGCACGATGGTGCGAGGGTGCTCGGCGTAGTCCTCGAGCAGCCGGTCGTAGAAGATGTGACGGGCGACCGCGTCGAGGCCGAGGTAGGGCTCGTCGAAGAAGGTGAGCGGCGCACGCGCCGCGAGGCCGACGATCACGCCGACCGCCGAGAGCTGCCCGCGCGAGAGCTTCTTGATGCGACGCTTCATCGGCAGGCGGAAGTCGGCGACCAGGCGCTCGGCGAACGTCGCGTCCCAGTGCTCGAAGAACCACGGGGCGGCCCTGAACACGTGCGCGGGCGTGAAGTCCTCGGGGTAACGCTGCGACTCCGCGATGAAGCACAACCTGCGCAGCACGTCGGCGTGTTCCGCCGGCTCGCGCCCGAACACCTCGAGGGTGCCGGCGTTCGGGAAGAGCTGGCCCGTGAGCAGTTGCATGATGGTCGTCTTGCCTGCGCCGTTCCGCCCGAGGAGGCCGTAGATGCGGTTCTCCTCGAGGGCGAAGTCGACGCCGTCGACGGCGGTGAAGGCGCCGTAGCGCTTGGTGAGCCCGCTGGCGCGGACCACGGTGCCGGTCATGTGTGGATCCTTTCCGCGCGGAGCAGTTCCGCGAGTTCGTCGATGCCGATGCCGAGCTTCTCGGCCTCGGTGATGAGGGGTCTGAGGTACTCGGCGGCGAATTCCGCCCGGCGGCGCTCGATGAGGCGGCCACGAGCCCCCGAGGTCACGAACATGCCGATCCCCCTGCGCTTGGCCACGATCCCGTCGTCGACGAGGCGGTTCACCCCCTTCAGGGCGGTGGCCGGATTGATGCGGTAGAACGCCGCGAACTCGTTCGTCGACGGAATCTGCTCGTCCTCCTCGAGCACACCGTCGATGATGTCGTTCTCGACCTGTTCAGCGATCTGGAGGAAGATCGGTCGCGAGTCGTCCAATAGCCGGCCCATCCGATTCGGACGATATCGTCCGAACCTTGTTGGTTCATTACTTGTGTAACTAACCAACCATGCATGACCGCACCTGTCAAGTGCGGCCGCTCAGATGCTCAGCGCCCGGTCGCGCCGACGCCCGAGGCATGCCGGCGACGCGGAATGCGGAGCCGGCCCTGCGCGAACAGGATGCCGACGAGCACGAGCACCGCACCGACCGGCTCATGCCAGGAGAAGCGCTCCCCGAGCAGGAGCACGCCCAACGCCACGCCGACCACCGGCGTCACGTAGGTCACCGTCGACGTGCCGGTCGGTCCCCACGCACGCAGCACGTTGATGTTCCAGATGTAGGCGAGACCCGTGCCGAGCACGCCCAGCGCCAGGAGCGACCCGGTGACCGCCCAGTCGAGCTCCACGGGGTCGAGCGCGATCACGGGCGTGAGCACGAGCATCACCACGGCCGAGACGCCGATCGAGAGGAACGCGAACGTGGCCGGCGCGATCGGCCGCCCGCTGAGGAACCGCCGCTGGTAGCCGAAGGTGAAGCCGTAGCAGAGGGTCGCGACCAGGCACGCGAGCTGCCCGGCCAGGCTCCCCGTGAGCGCGGTGTACTGCCATGGGCCGATCACCACGAGCACGCCGACCACGCCGATGCCGACGCCGGTCCACCGGCTGAGGCCGAGCCGCTCGACGCGGAAGACGAGCGTCGCCATGAGCGCCGTCATGATCGGCGTCGTCGCGTTGTAGATCGACGCGAGGCTCGACGAGACGTACTGCTCGGCCCACGCGAAGCAGAGATAGGGGATGACGCACGTCGTCAGCGACACGACGAGGAAGTGAAGCCACACGGCCCGTTCGCGCGGCAGGACCGGCCCGGGCGTGCCGTCGAGCCGCGGGACCCGCGGGCGGGTGATGAGCACGATGGCGCCGAGCGCGATCGCCCCGAGCATGGTGCGCGACCACGCCACCTGCCCGAAGGAGACCCCGTCGAGGGCGACCTTCATGAAGAGGAAGCTCGCTCCCCAGACGATGCCCATCGAGAGGAACTGCAACCAGGTCGACACACGCCGCGCGCGGTCGGGGGCAGGGCCCGTGACGGCGGGCTGATCGGCGGTGGTGGTGCTCACCGGTCGAGCGTATGCCCGCCGC
>JAPSJU010000296.1 GCA_031178025.1 Agromyces sp.
CTGCGTACGTGAAGGCGAAGTACCAGGACAACCCCGGACTCGTGATCGCGGTGGGTGCAGCAGCGGTCGTCGGCGTGGCCGCGGTGCTGAAGGCGCTCTTCCGGCGCTGACCCGCGCGGTGGGTCGGCGCCCCGGCGACCGACTCGCTGCCCGCCCGGTAGAATCGAGGTATCCACACCCTCGACACCGGACGGAGAACCGCGGTGCCCACCATCGTCGTCGACGTGATGCCCAAGGCCGAACTGCTCGATCCCCAGGGGAAGGCCGTCGCCGGCGCCCTCGCACGCACCGGCCGCACCGGCTTCAGCGGCGTGCGCATCGGCAAGCGCTTCGAACTCACGGTCGACGGTCCCGTCGACGACGAGCTCAAGGCGAACGTCAAGCAGATCGCCGAGGAGATCCTCTCGAACTCCGTCATCGAGGACGTCGTCGGCATCCACTACGAGCAGTCGAACGCCGAACTCGCCGAAGAGGCCGTGCACGACGCGGCCGAGCACGGCGATGCCGGGTACGTCGCGCCGGCCGGCGAGACCCACTGAGGCCAGGAGCTCCCATGCGTATCGGTGTCATCACCTTCCCCGGCTCCCTCGACGACCGCGACGCGCAGCGCGCCGTGCGTCTCGCGGGCGCGGAGCCCGTGGCGCTCTGGCACGGCTCGCACGACCTCGAAGGGGTCGACGCGCTCATCCTGCCCGGTGGCTTCAGCTACGGCGACTACCTGCGCGCCGGCGCGATCGCCTCGCTCAGCCCCATCATGACCGAGGTGATCGACGCGGCCAACGCCGGCATGCCGGTGCTCGGCATCTGCAACGGCTTCCAGATGCTCACCGAGGCCCACCTGCTCGAGGGCGGTCTCATCCGCAACGACCACGGCTCCTTCGTGTGCCGCGACCAGGTGCTGCGGGTCGAGAACACCTTCACCGACTGGACGGTCGAGTTCGCGGCGGGCCAGGAGATCACCATCCCGCTGAAGAACGGCGAGGGCGGCTTCATCGCGTCCGATGAGGTGCTCGATCGGCTCGAGGGCGAGGGCCGCGTCGTCTTCCGCTACGTCGGCGTGAATCCCAACGGCTCGCTCCGCGACATCGCGGGCATCTCGAACGCCCGCGGCAACGTCGTCGGACTCATGCCGCACCCCGAGCACGCCGTCGAACCGGGCTTCGGCCCCGACACGGCCGTGGCGATGCGCTCGGGGCTCGACGGTCTCGGCCTGTTCGCGAGCGTCGTGCGTCGCGCGCTCGTCGAGGCCTAGCCCGCTCAGCCCCCTCGGAACGACAGGAACGAGCGACCCCGTCGGGGCCGCTCGTTCCCGTGTTAGCGCCGCGGCGGCGCGTCCTCCTGTGTTCCGCTCACGCGCTCAGGGCAGGGGGATCACCCCGGTGTCGGTCTGGTACCCGGTGACGGGCGCGTGCGGGATCTCCTCCCAGCGCGCCGGGTCCTCCTGCTGGACCTCGCCGGTGGCCATGCCGAGCAGCAGCTCCTGGAGGGCCAGGACGTTCTGGTGGATCGACTTCCCGCGTGCCTTCTGGCCGAGGCTGCCGTCGCTCGTGTTCCCGCTCGTCTCGAAGAAGATCGCGGGGTTGCTGTGCCCCTCGGGGTTCAGGCCCTGGTAGTCGAAGCCGAGCATCATCGCCGAGACGACGCCGCCCTTGATGTCGATCTCGAGGCTGCCGCCGACCTGGTATCGGTCCATGTTGATGCTGCCGTACTTCGCCAGTTCGTCGTAGACGTGCACGTGCATCTGACGCGTGAGGACGTCGTAGGCGCCTCCCTCGATGCCGGGCAGCGTCGGTCCGCCGGGAGCCAACGAGATGCCGAGCGACAGCGTCACGTCGTCACCGGTGCCGTACTCCCGCTTGAGCCCCTGGTGGTGGATGTCCACGGCGAACGCCGGGTCGACCATCGTCCAGTACTCGTAGAACGCCTCGGATTCGGCGGCGACGAACTTGCCCTCGCCCCAGTCGCGGTTGAGGTCGATCCGCTGCTCGGAGCCGTCCTGCAGGATCGTCTGGCGGATGTTGAGTTCCGACCCGTCGGGGTTGTACATCGGGATGACGTGGAACGTGTAGGTCTCGCGCAGCAGCGTCCAGTCGGGCGATCCGTTGGTGCCGAGCTCCTTGAGCACGGCGAGCAGCGACTCGGTGCCGTACGGCTCGTTGCCGTGGATGCGGCCCTGCAGCCACACCGCTTCGGGTCCGTCGCCGACGGTCGCCACGTAGAGGTCGCGGCCCTGCTCGGATGTCGCGACCGCGGTGCCGACCTCGGCGAGTGTCGTGACGTCCACGCCGAACCGTGAGGTGCGCTCGATGCGGTCGAGCTCGGCGATGAGGTCGGCGTAGGTGGCGATGCTCGCGATGTTGGTGTTGCCCTCGGGCGACGGGAAGTTCGCGTCCGCCAGCGCCGGCGCGCCGGCGGCGAGGGGCGAGGCGATGGCGAGCGCACCGGCTGCCGCGATGAGGGTGATGCGACGCCGGCGGTTCGGCGCTCTCGTTCCGATGGTCATGTAGTGCTCCCCATTGAGATGACATGGCGCCCGGTGGCGACATGGGACCTCGGGTGGAATGCCTTTTCCCGAGGCCGTGCTGGCAGCCTACGGAGGCTCAGGTGGACCGGCAAGAGCCGGGTGTCCGCGACCGTGGCCATGCGGCGGACCGATCGTCCGACAGCTCGGCGTCGGCGGTCCTCAGCCGTCGCTGCGGCGCTCGCTCTGATCGGGCAGCACCCAGCGCTTCGGGTGCTCGGAGGCCCGCTCCGCCGAGGTCCGAGCACGGAGGTGGAACATCACGAGCGAGGCTCCGATCAGCGCGGTGCCGAGGGGCAGCACGAGCTCACGTACGAGGTCGAGGACGACGAACGCGACCGAGAGGAGCGTCTGCCCCGGCCCCGTGTCCATCGTCGAGCTGCTCGAGAAGAGCACCGGCGGGGCGAACGCGACGAAGAGCGCCCCGATGAGCGAGAGGGCGACACCCCACCAGAGCGTGTGCTTCGGCATGTTGTCGGGCAACGGTCCTCCTTGCTCCGGCGTCGTCACCGGCGCGGTCGGCACCGCACGACGCGGCCCCCTGCGCGCCACGCTA
>JAPSJU010000297.1 GCA_031178025.1 Agromyces sp.
AGCCCGAACCCCTCGAAGCGCGTCGGGAACACCAGCGCGGTGGACTCGGCGTAGAGGCGCTCCAGCTCGTCGGCGGGAAGCCAGCCGCGGAGCTCGACGTGCGCCCCGAGACCCAGTCGCGCGACGACGGGGGCCAGGGGATCGTCGCCGTGGCTTCCGGTGATCACCAGTCGGGGACGCCGCTCCGCCGGGATCGACGCCAGTGCGTCGAGGAGCAGCTCGAAGTTCTTGTGCGGCATGCGATTGCCGACCGCCAGTAGCTGATCGGTGCGACGCGTGGAGCGCCCGGGGACCGGCGGAGCCGACCCCGCGAGCGGGACCACGTCGATGCGATCCTGCGGAACGGCGAGGAAGGACACGATGTCGTCGCGAGAGGCGGCGCTGATGGTGAGCACTCGACGGGCCGTGCGGGCGGCGAGCCGGATCATCCCGCGCACGACCACGGAGTACGGACCCGGAACGTACTCGGGGTGGCGGAACGCCAGCAGGTCCTGCACGGTGAGCACGACCGGCACGCTCGAGAACGCCGGACCGAAGTTGGCGGGACAGTGGACGAGCGCCGCGCCGAGGCGACGCGCGGCCCGGCCGACGGCGACGAGCTCGCCAGCGGCCCACGCGACGCGGTTCTCGCCGCTGATCCCGGAATCGACGAGCCGGCCGGGGAACCACGGCGCCCCTGCGGCGGCGAGCTCGCGAGACGCGTACCCGAGGAACTCGAGGTCCGGGTCGTCGGCGGGCAGACGCGAGTAGATCTCGCGCACGTACGACTCCATGCCGCCCTTCTTCCCGGTGTAGAAGAGCAGGTCGATGAGCACCGTCCGACGCGTCACGACCGCTCCTCCTTCACGAACCGCTCGATCCGGCGCCGACGCGCCAGCTCGTAGACGGCGGCCGACGCGAGCTCTGCCACGAGGAGTCCGACGAACACGGTCACGAGGTCGCCGAGCGCGAGGCCGACGGCCGCGAGAAGGAAGGTGAGCGCCGACACCGCCGCGCGGAGGCCGGTGAGCAGCCGCGCCTCGCCCATCCGGCGCAGGGCCGCGAAGGGGATGGTGGTCGCGAGGGAGGCGGCACGCCACGCGCATGCGAGCAGCAGCGGGAGCAGGGTCATCGACTCCGTCCAGGCCGCTCCGAAGACGAAGCCGAAGAGCCCGGTCACCTCGAAGACGAGGAGCGCGACCACCGCCGCGACGATCGCGCCCGCCGAGACGACGATGTCGAGGCTCGAGTGCTCCTTGAGGAGACGGAGCCGCATGAAGTTGAGCGGAATGGCGAGCAGACCCGACACGGTCGAGATCGCGGTGAAGAGCACCGCGTCGGCCGGGCCCACGAACGCGAGGATCATCGCGTTGAGCAACGGGAACACGGCGCCGGTGATCGCAGTGTCGGCCATGACCCAGCCCATGACCCGCGGCTCGGGGCGGCTCGCACGGTGCTCGACGGGCAGGCATCGCACGAGGGTCGCGGCCACGATGCCCACGACCAGGGGCGTGAGGGCCCACGCCTGCCCGGCGAACCCGGCGAGGACGCCGGCCAGGGCGCCGAGGCCGACGAGGACCGATGCCCAGACCTCCCGGCGATCGAGGCGCTCCGCGACGGAGACCCCGCGGCCCACCTCGAGCGCCGCGATGAGGATCGGGAGGGCGAGGCAGAGGGCGATCATCTGCGGACCGATCACGATGAGCACCGCGCCGGCGATGATCGAGACCGCGGCGAGCCAGAGCGGGAACACCACGCGTCGGTCGGTGCCGGCCGAGCTCAGGCGGGATTCGACGATGAAGGCGAACGCCAGCTGGCCGGCGAACGTCGCGACCATGACGGCGACGGCGATGACGCCCTGTTCGCCCTGCGTGAAGAGCCTCGACGAGATCGACACCGTCGCGGCCGGGATCACGGCCAGCGACACGCCGCCGAGGAGCGTGATCGCACTCATGGTCGCGCGGCGCAGGCGCAGCGGCGCGGGCGGCTCGGTGGTCATCGGCTCACCGCCTCGGTGCGCACGCTGCGACCCAGCACGCGGCCGATGGCGCCTTCGAGCCGACCGAGGAAGACCCACCAGCCGTCGAGCAGCTCGTAGTCGGGACGGTGCCGCAGCCCGAACGCGAGGCCGCCGCCGATGAACGCGAACCTCCACCATGCCGGGTAGCGCCACCGGGTGACGATCCGGCCGAGTCCGCGGCCGTACGCGCGCAACTTGTGCCGACGCGCCATGCGGGGCAGTCCGTGCGCGTCCGCGATCCCGCCGATCCAGATCTGGGGCGGCATCCACGCGAACCTGCTCGCGAGCGCCGGTTCCGCGGACCTGAGCCGCAGCAGGAGGTCGGTGCCCTCCCCGGCCTGCCATGGGGATGCCGCGCCGGTGCCGATGGAGGGGTCGAAGCCGCCGAGGCGCTCGAAGGTCGACGTGCGCATGACGATGCCCATCTCGATGACGCTCCAGACGTTCCATCGGTCGAGGGCCGTACCCGCAGCGGGGAGTGCGAACTTCGGCCCATGCTCGTCACGGACGGTGAGTGCGCCCGCCTCGATGCCGTCCGAGCGCTCCCTGAGTGCACCGAGCACTCCCGGCGGATACCACGTCGTGTCGTTCGGGAAGGAGAGGAGCCGCTCCCCGTCGCCGAGGGCGGCGACGCCCGTGTTGCGACCGATCGACGCGCCCCGGGCCGACGTCGTGACCACGATGTCCATGCCTCGGAGGGTGTAGTCGCGCACGAGCGCCTCGACCTCCGACCGGTGCGCCTGGGCCACGATCACGACGCGGTCACCGGGCAGCAGTTCGCCGTCGAGGGAGTCGAGGAGCCGTCGTAGGGGGTCGATCCGGCCGAGCGTCGACACCACGAGTCCCAGATTCACAATGGACCCATTCTGTACGATGGGCAGGCTGCTCACATACTGACAGGACCCCTCGACATGACCACACAGACCGACACGATCGAGCTCTCGATCGTCATGCCGTGTCTCAACGAGGCCGAGACCCTCGCCGTCTGCATCGACAAGGCGCAGGGGTACCTCACGCGCAGCGGTGTCGTCGGCGAGGTCATCATCGCCGACAACGGCTCGACGGACGGATCCCAGG
>JAPSJU010000298.1 GCA_031178025.1 Agromyces sp.
GGGCGCTACAGCCTTGCGAGCGTCGACGCCTTCGACGAGGCTGTCGGCCGGGCCGAGGAGCTCGGATACACCGATGTCGTCTCGCATTGGCCCCGCGAGAGCGGGCTGTACGCCGGCGACGAGTCGGTGCTCGAGGAAGTGGCCCAACGGCTAGCCTGAAACGCATGCCCGCACCGCGTTCGAAGCCGCTGACCCGCTGGGAGCCGATGCCCTTCCTCACGGTGCTCGCTCTCCTGCTCCTCACGGGGGTCGTGCGTCCCGACGGCGCTCCGGTGCTCCTCTGGATCCTCGTCGCGTCGCTGATCGCGTCGCTCGCCTGGCTCGTGGTCTCGCTCGTCCGATCGACCCGGCGTGCTGGCCCCGACCAGTGGGGCGACCTGTCGAGCCTCGACGGCATCCGCCTCGTCGATGCGCCCGCTCGGGAACGCGAGGTGCGGGCGGTCGTCCCCGTCGACGACGTACAGCGGCACCAGCCGGCGATCGAACTCGCGCGGCTGCACGGCGGTCCCGTGCAGCAGGCCGTGCTCGTGCCTCGCGCGTCGCGTTGGCTCTCGCGGCGCTACCGCATCGGGGTGCAGCTCACGGGCGGGGACCGGCCGCGCCACGCGGGATTCCTGCGACGTGACGCCGAGGAGCGCTGGGTCGAGCTGCTCGACGCACTCGGGGAGCGCGGGTCCTACGTGCGCGTCCCGGCGACGGTGACCGGGGCGGACCGGCCCTACGGCGTCGAACTCGACCTCAGCGGGCTCGGCGACCTCGAGGCATGACGGCGCCGATGAGCGGGCTGTCGCGCTCGATCGGGTCGGCTCAGCGCTCGGTCTGCGATGACGCCATCGCCTGCTCGGCCTCCTGGCGGGCGAGGTCGTTGCGCACCTGGTCCATGTCGAGCGCGCGGACCTGGGAGACGAGCTCGTCGAGCATGGGCCGGGGAAGGGCACCCGCCTGTGCGAAGACGCCGATGCCGTCCTTGAACGCCATGATCGTCGGAATGGACGTGATGTTCATCGCCGCTGCGAGCTGTTGCTGGTCCTCGGTGTCGACCTTCGCGAAGAGCAGGTCGGGGTTCGCCTCCGAGGCGGCCTCGTAGTTGGGTGCGAACTGGATGCACGGGCCGCACCAGCCGGCCCAGAAGTCGACGAAGACGGTGCCTCCCTCGAGGATGGTCTTCTCGAAATTCTCCAGTGTGAGCGCCACGGTAGCCATGCTTCCAGCGTACGTGGTCCGGCTGGACGGTCGTCCGGCGTTGCCTGTGCGAGGCCCGAGAGCCGCCGTTCGATCGAATCCCTGCCGTCCCGATCCCGGACGGGGACTGTTGCGCCGTCGCAGGCACCGCCTATGCTCCCGATCGGGGTGCCAACGGAGACACCCGATTCGGAAGGGGAGACGATGTACCCATCATCACCACGTCCCAGGCGTCTGCGGACGGCCGCCATCGCGGCCGCTGCGGTCACCGGCTTCGCGCTCGTTCCCGCAGGGGCCGCCATGGCGGCGCCGCCGCAGGCGTGCGAGACACGAACGAACAACACCTACGAGAAGCTGCTCGGTTGCCTCACCGTCGACGGGGTGATGGAGCACCAGGAGGCGTTCCAGGCGATCGCGGATGCCAACGACGGCAACCGCGCGGCCGGCACGAGCGGCTACACCGAGAGCGTCGCCTACGTGGTCGAGACGCTGGAGGCGGCCGGTTGGAACGTCGAGCTCGACGAGTTCGACTTCACGTACGTGCCGCCGCCTCTGCTCGAGCAGCTCGCGCCGATCGCCGGGGTGTACGAGAGTGCGGTGTTCACCGGAACCGGGTACGGCGACGTCACGGCGAACGTCGTCCCCGTCGACATCGTGACGGCACTGCCGCGAGATCCCGTCACGAGCGGCTGCGAGGCGGCCGATTTCGCGGGGTTCCCGGTCGGCAGCATCGCGCTCGTCCAGCGCGGCACCTGCGAATTCGGCATCAAGGCGATCAACGCCCAGAACGCCGGAGCCTCTGCCGTGATCATCTTCAACCAGGGCAACACCGAGCTGCGTTCGGGGCTCGTCACGGGCACGCTCTTCGGGGCGAACCAGCAGCCGCTCGCGATTCCCGTCGTCGGAGCGAGCTTCGCTGATGGCGTCGCGCTCAGCCAGCCCGGCTCGGTCGCACACGTCGTCGTGTCCTCGCCCGAGTCGCGGCCGCAGGTCAACGTGATCGCGGAGCTTCCCGGTACGAACGACGAGAACGTCGTCATGGCGGGCGCGCATCTCGACTCGGTGCAGGCCGGTCCCGGCATCAACGACAACGGCAGCGGCTCATCCGCACTGCTCGAGATCGCGCAGCAGATCTCGAAGCTGCAGCCCGAGAACACCCTGCGCTTCGCGTGGTGGGGTGCAGAGGAGAGCGGCCTGCTCGGCTCGCGTGCCTACGTCGACCAACAGGTCGCGGAGGGCACCCTCGACGAGGTGGCGCTCTACCTGAACTTCGACATGGTCGCCTCGCCCAACTACATCTTCATGGTGTACGACGGGGACGAGTCGGGTTGGGACGCGCCGGCGGGGGTTCCCATCCCCGAGGGCTCGATCCAGATCGAGGACCTGTTCGAGAGCTACTACACCTGGGCGGGCGTGCCGTATGACGACGCGCAGTTCAGTGGTCGCAGCGACTACCAGGCGTTCATCCTGAACGGCGTGCCCGCCGGCGGCCTCTTCACCGGTGCCGAGGTCGTGAAGACCGCGGAGCAGGCGGCGATCTGGGGTGGCACGGCCGGGGCCCAGTACGACCCGTGCTATCACCTCGCGTGCGACACGATCGACAACCTGGCGCTCGACGCGCTCGACGTCAATACGGATGCCATCGCGGCCGCCGTGCTGACGTACGCGTACTCGACCGAGGCGGTCAACGGGGTCGTCGGCAAGAAGGTGCCCGGCAAGCTGGCGTTCCCGGCTCCCGCCGGCCCTGAGGGCACGGTCAACCAGCCCGGTGGCGGCGGTCTCTCGCCTGATCACGATCACGAGCACGGCGACATCGACTGAGTCGGCTCGTCATCGACGGGGGCGGGGGTGCCGGATGGCGCCCCCGCCCTCGTGTCGC
>JAPSJU010000299.1 GCA_031178025.1 Agromyces sp.
CCGAGTGGTGGTCGATCGACGGTGAGGCGTGGGGCGTCGGCATCGACGCGGAGCCCACGCAGCAGGTCGCCGACTACTGGGGCGGCCTCGTCGAAGAGGGCGTCATCGACAACAAGCCCATGTACACGCCCGAATGGAACGCGGGCCTCAACGACGGCACGCAGGTGGGCTGGCTCGGCGCCGTGTGGGGACCGGGCGTGCTCTCGGGCAACGCGGCCGACACCGCGGGCCTCTGGAAGGCGGCGCCGCTGCCGAACTGGGGCACCGAGGTCTCGAACGGCAACTGGGGCGGCTCGTCGACCGCGGTCACGTCGCAGTCCGAGCACGTCGACGCCGCCGTCGAGTTCGCCACGTGGCTGAACACCGACCCCGAGGCGATCGCGGCGCTCGTCGAGACGGCGGGCATCTACCCGGCGGCGACGGATGCCGCCGCCGAGGCCCTCACCGAGGCGCCCGAGTTCTTCAGCAACCAGCCCGACTTCTACGAGGTCGCTGCCGAGGCAGCCCAGGCCGTCGCACCGTTCCAGTACGGCCCCAACGTGAACGTCGCGTTCAGCGCCTACAACGACGAGTTCGCGAAGGCCGCCGAGTCGAAGTCTCGCCAGGCGTTCCTCGACGCGGTCGCCGCGATGCAGCAGATCACGGTCGACGACCTCGAGTCGAGCGGCTTCACCGTCGCCGAGTAGCAGCCGGCGGTCGAGGGGCGCCGCGTCGGATGCGGCGCCCCTCGGCCACCGAGGCCACCGAGGCCCTCGAGGAAGGAACCCCGAATGACCGCCACGGTCGACACCCCGCGCCCCGCGGCATCCGCTCGCCGAAGCACCGCGCGCCGCCACCTCACGCCCTGGATGATGCTCGCCCCCGGAATCGTGCTCTTCACGGTGTTCATGGCGGCACCGATCCTCTACACCCTCGTGCTCTCCTTCCAGAAGGAGGTCGTGAAGGGCCTCGGGCTCGGCTCCGGCGCGAAGACGCGCACCTTCGCCGGCCTGGAGAACTACGTCACCACGCTGACGAGCCCCGAGTTCCTCGGCAGCGTCGGGCGGGTGCTCGTGTACGGGCTCATCCTCGTGCCCACCATGCTCGGACTCGCCCTGCTCTTCGCCCTGCTGCTCGACGCCCGCCGCACGGGCTCGAAGGGCTTCGCGCGCGTGTCGATCTTCCTGCCCTATGCCGTGCCGGCGGTCATCTCGTCGCTGCTGTGGGGCTTCCTCTACCTGCCGGCGGTCAGCCCGTTCTACTGGATCTTCGAGCAGCTCGGCTGGGCGGACGTGCCGTCGCTGCTCTCGCCCGGCCTCGTCGTCTTCGCGATCGCGAACATCGGCCTGTGGGGCGGCGTCGGCTTCAACATGATCGTCATGTACACCTCGCTGAAGGCCGTGCCGACCGAGATCTACGAGGCGGCGCGCATCGACGGGGCATCCGAACGGCAGATCGCCCTGCGCATCAAGGTGCCGATCATCATGCCGGCGCTCATCATGACCGCGCTCTTCTCGATGATCGCGACGCTGCAGGTGTTCGCCGAGCCGACGACGCTGCGACCGCTCACCAACAGCCTCTCGACGAGCTGGTCGCCGCTCATGTTCGTGTATCGCGACGCGTTCACGCGTGACGACATCTACTCGGCCGCGGCGACCTCGGTGGTCATCGCCCTCGCCACGTTCGCCGTCTCCTTCATCTTCCTCCGCGTCGTGCAGCGACGCGCATTCGGCCAGGAGGACTGAGCCATGACCATCACGACCGACACCCGGGCCGCCGTGCTCCCCGAGCTCTCCGAGGCGTCCGATCGCCGCCATCGTCGCGGGGCCGGCCGTCGGACCCCGACGCCCGGCGCGGCGGAGCGGCGGATGCCGCTCGCCCTCGGCTCGACCGCCGTGCTGCTGATCGGCGCGCTCTACTGCCTGCTTCCCGTCGCCTGGGTCGTGATCGCGTCGACGAAGGACGCCTCCGAGCTCTTCTCGACCTTCACGTTCGCGCCCTCGACGCACCTCTGGGACAACATCGTGGAGCTCACGAGCTACCGCGACGGGCTCTACTGGCGCTGGATGCTCAACACCGCGCTCTACGCCGGCGTCGGCGCACTCATCTCGACGTACGTGTCAGCGCTCTCGGGCTACGCGCTCGCGAAGTTCACGTTCCCCGGCAAGGGCGTCGTCTTCAAGGTGCTGCTCATGGGCGTGCTCGTGCCCGGGGTGGTCGTGGCGATCCCCCAGTACCTGCTGCTCGCGCAGGCCGGGCTGACGAACACGTACTGGTCGGTGCTGCTGCCGCAGCTCATCAGCCCCTACGGCATCTACCTCGCCCGCATCTACGCGGCCGCGGCCGTGCCGACCGACATCATCGAATCGGCCCGCACCGAGGGCGCCCGAGAGCTGTTCATCTTCCACCGCATCGCGCTCCCGATGATGGGCCCCGGACTCGTGACGATCTTCCTCTTCCAGTTCGTCGCGGTCTGGAACAACTTCATGCTGCCGTACATCATGCTCGGCAACGACGAGCTGTTCCCCATCACCGTGGGACTCTCCGGCCTCCTGAACCAGGGCGCCTCGCTGCCGGCGATGTACACGCTCGTGATCACCGGGGCGCTGCTGTCGATCGTGCCGCTCATCGCGCTGTTCCTGGTGCTGCAGCGCTACTGGCGAGTGGATCTCGCGGCCGGCGCCGTGAAGGCGTGAGACGTCGGCCCGGCCCTAAGCTTGCTGGCGTGAGCGAGCACTCGCCGCGCAGGCGCCCGACGATCGAGGATGTCGCACGTGAGTCGGGAGTCTCGCGCGGCACGGTCTCGCGTGTGCTCAACGGCGGCCACTGGGTGAGCGACGATGCGCGCATCGCGGTCGAGCGGGCGATCAAGCGCACCGGCTACCGCATCAACCCGCACGCGCGGAACCTCGCGACCGCGCGAGCCAACTCCATCGCCTTCCTGCTCACCGAACCGCATGACCGCCTCTTCGAGGACCCCAACTTCTCGGTGCTCATGCGGGGTGCCGCCGACGCGCTCGCCGATCGGGACCTGCCGCTCGTGCTGCTCATGGCCGGCTCCGAGGACGAGCAGCGGCGCGC
>JAPSJU010000300.1 GCA_031178025.1 Agromyces sp.
GGTGTGGAGGTGGTGCGCGTCGAGGCGGGCGGCGTCGAGGCGCCGCGTGTCGGCGACGCGTTGCAGGTGCGGGCGCACGTCCGCCTCGACGGCCTCGCCGCCGACGACGTGGCGGTCGAGGTCGTGTACGGGCGCAGCCGGGCCGACGAGAGGATCGAGCACGCGCGGACCACGCTCCTCGAGCTCGATCCGACGACGGACGGAGCATCCGAGGGCGTGCGGCTCTACCGCGGGACGGTCGTGCTCGAGCGGGCCGGCACCTTCGGGTACTCCGTCCGCATCGTGCCGCGGCACCCGATGCTGCTCTCGACCGCCGAGCTGGGGCTGGTCGCCGTCGCCGGCTGAGACCGGTCAGCGCGGGCGGGCGATGCGCGCGTACCGGCCGCCCGTGACGGCGACGAGGTCGTCGGGCGCGAGCTCGAGGTCGAGCCCTCGGCGCCCGCCCGACACGAAGATCGTCTCCGCGAGGATCGCCGACTCGTCGAGCACGGTCGGCAGCGCCGTCCTCTGCCCGATCGGGCTGATACCGCCCACGACGTAGCCGGTCCTGCGCTCGGCCACCGCGGGATCCGCCATCTCGGCGCGCTTGGCTCCGAGCACGTGGGCGAGCGCCTTGAGGTCGAGCAGCTGCGTGACGGGAACGATGCCCACCGCGAGCGCGCCGTCGACGTGTGCGAGGAGCGTCTTGAAGACACGGTCGGGTTCGAGGCCGAGCTTCTCCGCGGCTTCGAGCCCGAACTCGGCGGCACGCGGGTCGTGCTCGTAGGCGTGGGCCGTGAACGGGATGCCGGCGCGGGAGAGCACGACGGTCGCCGGGGTGCCGGCTGCGGCATCCGTTCGCTTCGCCATCATCGCCTCCCGTGCGCGCGGAAGAGCAGCATCGACTGGGCCGGCACCCGGATGCGATCGCCCGATGCGTGATCGGCGCCGACATCGACGGGCTCGTCACCGTCGGAGTCCCAGAGTCGCGTGTAGCCGGTCACGTCCTCGTGCGTCGGCAGCACGACCGTCGTCGGCTCCTCGTGCGCGTGCACGACCAGCAGGATCCGGTTGTACGCCTCGAACTCCGGTGTCGATGCGGCGAGGTACTGCAGGGTCCGCTCGGCGGGGGAGTGCCAGCCGTCGATGGTCATCGTCGCGCCCTCGGCGGTGAACCAGTCCATCTGCGACGCGCTCGGCGTCGTCTCGCCGAACACGCCGAACCGCGCCGGCCGTATCGCGGGATTCTCCCGTCGCAGCTCGAGCAGGCGCCTCGTCGTCGCCAGGAGGGCCGCATCGCGTTCGCCCTCCGTCCAGGACAGCCACGTCAGTTCGGAGTCGTGGCAGTAGGCGTTGTTGTTGCCGCGCTGACTTCGCCCGTATTCGTCGCCCGCCGTCAGCATCGGCACCCCTGCCGAGAGCAGCAGCGTGCCGAGCAGGTTGCGGATGCTGCGCCGTCGTGCGGCTCGGACGACGGGATCGTCGGTCTCGCCCTCGACACCGTGATTGTAGGAGATGTTGTGGTCGGTGCCGTCGCGATTGTGCTCGCCGTTGCCGAGGTTGTGCTTGCGGTCGTAGGCGGTCAGGTCGGCGAGCGTGAATCCGTCGTGCGCCGTCACGAAGTTCAGGCTCGCGAGCGGCCCGCGCTCGATCGAGAACGTGTTCGCGGACCCGGCGAGCCGAGTGGCGAAGCGGCCGATACCGCTTCCGGCGCGGCCGGAGTGCCGCTCGCGTCGCAGGTCGCCGAGCCAGAAGTCGCGCATCCGGTCCCGGTACCGGTCGTTCCACTCGGTGAACCCGGCCGGGAAGTTGCCCGTCTGCCAGCCGTCCGGCCCGACGTCCCATGGCTCGGCGATGAGCTTCGTCGACCCGATCACGGGGTCCTCGCGCATCTCCCGCAGGAGCGGATGCTCGGGCGTGTAGCGCGTGCGGCCGTCGCGACCGAGGGTGGCGGCGAGATCGAGGCGGAAGCCGTCCACCTGCAGCTCCTCGGCGAAGTAGCGCATCGAGTCGAGCACGAGTCGCCGTGGGGCCTCGTGCCCGAAGTCGAGCGTGTTGCCGCATCCGGTCGTGTCCACGTAGTTGCCGTGCGCGTCGTGCCGGTAGTACGCGGCGTTGTCGATGCCGCGGAAGGAGAGGGTCGGGCCCTGCCGCCCCTCCTCGGCCGTGTGGTTGTACACCACGTCGAGCACGACCTCGAGACCCGCCTCGTGCAGGCGTCGCACCATGCCCGCGAACTCGCGGCGCACGGCGTGGGGACCCTCGGCCTGGGCGGCGGCGCTCGCATACGGCGCGTGCGGGCTGAGGAAGGCGAGCGTGTTGTACCCCCAGTAGTTCAGCCGGCCCTGCCGCACGAGGCGCTGCTCGGACACGAACGCGTGCACCGGCAGGAGCTCGACGGTCGTGACCCCGAGACCGGTCAGGTAGTCGAGGGAGGCGTCGTGCGCGAGGCCGGCATAGGTGCCGCGCAGCCGCTCGGGGATCGCCGGGTTGAGCTTGGAGAACCCGCGGACATGCGTCTCGTACACGACGGCGTGGTCGAGCGGGACCCGGGGCTTGACGACGCCGCCCCAGTCGAAGCCGGTCGCGGACAGGTCGTCGAGCACGACGCCGCGCCACGAGCCGTCGGGCGCGGGGGAGAGTCCTCTCGCATACGGATCGAGGAGCGTGTGCGCGGCGTTGAAGGCGTGGCCGGAGCCGGCGGGCCCGTCGACGCGCAGGCCGTACCTCGCGCCGGGAACGAGCGCCGATGAGGCCGCCTCCCACACTCCGTGCTCGTCGCGGGCCAGCGGCGTGCGCTCCACCGCCCAGCCGAGGTCGCCGTCGGCGAACACCTCGAGGTCGACGGACGTCGCGTGCTGCGACCAGACGCGGATGCGTCCGCCGTCGGCGCCGGTCCGCACGCCGAGGTCGTGCAGGGGATCGGGCGACGGCATGCGATCTACAGTAGTTCGTAGGAAAGCGCTCCCAGGCGAGCCGCGGCTCGCGGGGATCGCTGCGGTCCCGAGCAGGAGGAGGGCGGTCATGGTCTACCTCGACCACGCGGCGACCACTCCCATGCGC
>JAPSJU010000037.1 GCA_031178025.1 Agromyces sp.
CTCGGCGGGCCCGACACCCAGATGATGGGCAACGTGATCGAGGCGAACTTCCTCGTGCTGCTGAACTACCCGACCGCCGCGGCACTGTCGATCATCCTCATGGCGGCGATCCTCGTGCTCGTCGGCGCCTACGTGAAGCGCTCGGGAACGGAGGACCTGCTGTGAGCGGTGAAGTCCAGGCCGCCGCCGTTCTCGGCGGGCTGGCGGAGAGCGAACAGCAGCAGGGACGATCGCCGTCACCGGCACCGAGGCGTCGCCGGGTCGGGCTGGGCGACTGGCTCCTGCCTGCCTACACGATCGTCGCGTTCGTGTTCCTGCTCATCCCCATCGTCTACACGTTCGTCTTCTCGTTCAACGACTCGATCAAGTCGAACATCTCCTGGCGCGGCTTCACCTTCGACAAGTGGCTGAACGTCTGCAATGTCGAGGGCGGCGCGGTGTGCCAGGCGTTCGGGAACAGCGTCGCGATCGGCCTCGCGGCGACCGTCATCGCCACCACGCTGGGCACGATGATCGCCATCGCGCTCGTGCGCTACCGGTTCCGGGCGCGCTCGGCGATCAGTCTCCTGCTGTTCCTGCCGATGGCGACGCCGGAGGTCGTGCTCGGCGCCGGTCTCGCCGCGCAGTTCCTCGCGGTCGGCGTGCCCAAGGACATGACGACCATCATCCTCGCGCACTCGATGTTCTGCATCAGCTTCGTCGTCGTCACGGTCAAGGCGCGCGTGGCGAGCCTCGACCCCGCCCTCGAGGAGGCGGGCCGTGACCTCTACGCGTCGCCGGCGCAGGTGTTCTGGCGGGTCACCTTCCCGCTGCTCACCCCCGGCATCCTCGCGGCCGCCCTGCTGTCGTTCGCCTTGAGCTTCGACGACTTCATCATCACGAACTTCAACTCGGGCTCGGTCTCGACGTTCCCGAAGTACGTGTACATCTCGGCATCGCGCGGCATCCCGGCCGAGGCGAACGTCATCGCCTCCGCGGTGTTCCTGTTCGCGCTCGCACTCGTGATCGCGGCGCAGGTCTCGCGCGCGGCTCGAGCGAAACGGCTCGCGACGATCGGCTGAGTCGCCGCGTCGCTGCGTCGCTGCGTCGTCAGGTGGTGGCGCGCACCCGGCCGACGCGCTGCTCGCCGCCCATGACCCACAGGTCGAGCTCCGTCTGCACGGCGTCGATCGCGTCGTCCTCGAGGGCGCCGGCGTGGGCGAGGAGCCGCAGTGCGACGATCGTCGAGGCCCTCGAGGAGCCGTCGAGCACCTTGAGCGCGGTCGTCGTGCCGTTCGGCGCGGTCATGACCATGACACCCTCGGCGCCGAACTTCGCGAACACCCCCAGCCGTTCCATCGCGATGGTGTCGGGCTGTCCGGGTCCGTGGACGGCCCACGGGTGCTCGCGGGCGGCCTGGGTCAGCGCTGCGGCCTCTCGGAAGAGGGCGAAGGGCGAGTTCGGCGCGGCCGTGGTGACCTTCTGGATGCCGCGCCCCAGCGCGTGCAGGCTGATGGCGTGCACCGGTGCGCCGCATCCGTCGATGGCCGTCGCCGCCGGCCGCTCTCCGGTGAACCGTTCGAGCACATCGAGGATCCGCTTCTGCAGCGGGTGCTCGGGTTCGAGGTAGCCATCGACGGGCCAGTCGTTCGCGACGCACGCGAGCAGCATCGCCGCGTGCTTCCCCGAGCAGCTCATGTGCACGCGCTCGCGCGCGCCGCCGGAACGGACGAGCGCATCGCGAGCCGCCTGGTCGCTCGGCGGCGCCGGCGGACACCCCAGTGCCGAGACCGGCAGCGAGGCGCGATCCAGCAGCCCGCGGACGAGCGCCACGTGCGCCGCCGTGCCCGAATGGCTCGCGGTCGCGATGGCCGCGTCCTCACCGCGCAGGGTGACGCCGGAGGTCATCACCGCCACGGCCTGGAACGGCTTGAGGGAGGAACGGGGGAAGATCGGGGAAGCCACGTCGCCGAGTGCGCGAAGCACCTCGCCGTCGGGGGAGAGCACGACAGCCGAACCGGCGTGCCGGGACTCGATGAAACCACTGCGTTCGACCACGGCGAGTTCGACGGCGTCGCTGACGGAGAAGGTACCGGCCACCGGGGTCACCCGAGTGACGCGAATCCGTCGTCGAGCACACGCAGACCGTCATCGATCAGGGCGTCGCTCACGGCGAGGCTGGGCAGGAAGCGGAGCACGTTGCCCCAGGTACCGGCGCTCAGGAACAGCACGCCGTGTTGCGCCGCGAAGGCGACGAGCCCGGTCACGGCCTCGGGATTCGGCACCTTCGTCGTGTCGCCGGTGCCCGGCTGCACGAGTTCGATCGCGAGCATCGCCCCCTTGCCGCGGATCTCGCCGATGATGTCGTATCGGTCGCGCAGGCGTTCGAGTCCCGCCCGGAGGCTCCGCTCGATGCGCTCGGCCTCCGCGAGGAGGCCGTCCTGCTCGATCGCCTCGAACACGGCGACGGCGGCCGCGCAGGCGACCGGATTGCCGCCGAACGTGCCGCCCAGTCCACCGGGCTGGGATGCATCCATGATCTCGGCGCGGCCTGTGACCGCTGCGAGCGGGAGGCCGCCGGCGATCCCCTTCGCCGAGAGCACGAGGTCCGGCTCCCATCCGAAGTGCTCGCTCGCGAAGTAGCGGCCCGTGCGGGCCATGCCCGACTGGATCTCGTCGGCGATCATGACGACGCCCTGCTCGGTGCACCACGTCTGGAGCGTCGGGAGGAACCCGTCGGCGGGCACCATGAACCCGCCCTCGCCCTGGATCGGCTCGACCACGAGGCATGCGAGGTCGCTCGCCCCCACGACCTTCTCGAGGTACGCGATGGTGCGCGCCGCCGCGTCCTCGCCCGAGAGCCCGTCGCGGTAGGGGTAGGAGCTCGGGGCGTGGTACACGTCACCGGCGAGCGGGCCGTACCCGGTCGCGTACGGGTGCGCCTTGTAGTTCATCGCCATCGTGAGATTCGTGCGTCCGTGGTACGCGTGGTCGAGTACCGCCACGGCGCGACGCCCCGTGTACCGCCGCGCGATCTTGACGCCGTTCTCGACCGCCTCGGCGCCCGAGTTCACCAGCACGCTCTTCTTCTCGAAGCGGCCCGGGGTGTGCTCGGCGAGCAGCTCGGCGACCCGGACGTACTCCTCGTACGGCGTGATCGTGAACAGCGTATGGATGACGTCCTGCAGCTGGCTCGCCGCCGCCTGCACGACGCGGCCCTCGGTGTGGCCGACGGTCGTGACGCCGATGCCGGCGCCGAAGTCGATGAAGCGATTGCCGTCGACGTCGACGAGGATGGCGCCGTTGGCCCGCTCGATGTAGACCGGGAGGGCCGAGGAGACGCCGGCGGAGACGACCTTCGATCGCCTCGCGTGCAGTTCCTGCGACTTCGGGCCGGGGACGGCGGTCACGACCTGCCGCTCCTGCGGCACGGAGTACACCGGAGCGGGCACGGTCTCGGCGGGAGTCTTGATGTCAGTCATGGTCTTCCCAGCCTATGCCGTCGTCCATGCCGGCCAGGGCTCGGGGAGGCGGCAGAATCGGATGATCCAGACGAATCCTTCGGAGGCTGACATGCTCGGTGAACACCGGTACGCGATCGAGGTCGAGTGGCAGGGCGACCGGGGCGAGGGCACCTCGCACTATCGCGCCTACGGGCGCCGGCATGTCGTGCGCGCTGCCGGCAAGACGCACACGATCGAGGCGTCCAGTGACCGCGCGTTCCACGGCGACCGCGAGCGGTGGAACCCCGAGGAGCTCCTCCTCGCCGCGCTCAGCGAGTGCCACATGCTGTCGTACCTGCACGTCGCGACCCGCCACGGCGTCGTGGTTCGGGCCTACACCGACGCGGCGACGGGCACGATGGTCGAAGACGGCCGCGGCGGCGGAGCGTTCCGCGAGGTCACCTTGCGGCCCCGGGTCGTGGTGGCGGATGCCTCGATGCTCACGCGGGCCGGCGAGATCCACGCGGAGGCCGCCGAGAAGTGCTTCATCGCGGCATCCGTCAGCTTCCCCGTGCACCACGACCCGGTGACCGTCGTACGCGACTGACCCGACGTCAGCGGCCGGGGACGGCCGGGATGGTGGGCAGCGGCTCAGGGCATGGGTGACCGCCGACGAGACGCGAGCACGGCGGGAAGAACGCAGGCAGGCGCTCCGCTTCCGGGTCGCCGAACCATCGATGCCAGATGCGCCAGAAGTTGAGGTTGCCGAACGCCGAACAGGCATCGCCCGCGTCGGGATCGGCGAGCGTCGCGTCGCTCGGCTGGTACGGCGTGTAGTTGTACAGGTTCGCCGTGGCCTGGTTGCGGATCACCACGGGCGATGATCCGCACGCGGCGTCGGGGTGATAGCCGATGGCGACGGTGCCGATCCGGTACTGCCGCTCGGGCTCCTCCGTGTACTGCCGGAACTGCCAGGCGGCGTTGTAGACCTGGTTGAAGAACCCGAAGTACTTCGCGTCGCAATCGGCGGTGTCGGGGCAGCCGTAGCCCGTCGCACGCTCGTACCCCGAGACGGTCGGCCGGGTCAGCAGCGACTGCTCCTTCTGCAGGAGCACGAGGAGGGTGCGCGGACTGATCCCGCACGCGACCGAGACCTTCGCGATGATGCGGCTGGCGCGCTCGCGATCCCCGCCGCGGTACTCCGCGCAGTGCGATCCGCCGACTGCCGGTTGCGTCGTGGTCGTCTCCGCGTAGTCGGCGAGGCAGTCCACGCCGTCGTCGGCCCGGCACGACACGGACTCGAGGAAGTCCTGGATCTGCTGCTCGTCCATCGCGGTGCTGTGGTAGAAGGAGTCGTCGCTCACGATGTGCCCCGGGTCGAACTCCGTCGTCGGCGGCTCGGGCAGGGTCGTATCGACGGCTGGGGTTTCGGGTCGGTCGCGGTCGACGTCGGCCGTGGGCATGGTGCAGCCGGTCAGCGTGGCAGCGACGAGCGCGGTCGCTGCGGCGCGCGCGATGACGTCGGCGATGCTCACCGGGCCGACGATACCGGGCGCGGGCGGCGCAACGCTGGGAATCGGATCAGATCCGTGCCTGGCGCGCGTGCGTGGCGCGGAATCACGCTCAGATCCGCTCTCGCGGCGCGACGCGATCGGCGAGCTTCGCGAACGCCCCGGCGGGCGGGGTCTCGTTGTATCGGCCCGCGAGCTCCTGACCGGTCAGTGCGTGGATCGCGGCCATGATCTCGTCGGTCGCCGCCCGCCGGGCGCGGCCCGAGGAGGCGGGGCCGTGCCGACTGAGGTCGAGCGGCGCACCGAAGCGCACCGTCACCGGCCGCACGCGGGGGAGCGTCGCGCCGACCGGCTGGATCTCCTGCGTGCCGATGAGTCCGACCGGCACCACCGTCGCGCCCGTCTCGAGCGCGAGCCACGCGACGCCCGTGCGGCCCCGATAGAGCCGCCCGTCGAGGGAGCGGGTGCCCTCCGGGTAGAGGGCGAACGCGGCGCCGGACTCGAGGATGCGCCGCCCCTGGTCGAGCGCCTCCTGCGCCTGTGCGCCTGCGCCCCGCTCGACGCCGACCGCACCGATGGCGCTGAAGAAGGTGCGCGACACCCATCCCGACACCCCGGTGCCGGTGAAGTAGTGCGACTTCGCCAGGAACTGCACCGGGCGAGGCGAGGCGAGAGGGATCACGATGCTGTCGACGAACGAGAGGTGATTGCTCGCGAAGATGACCGGTCCGTGCATCGGGACGGAATCGGCGCCGGAGATGTCGGGCCGGTAGACGAGCCGCACGAGCGGCCTGAGCACGCCCCTGACGATGCGGTAGAGCGGCCCCTGCCGCACGGTGGGCGGGGGGACGGCGCCGGCCTCGATCTCGCTCACCATACGACCCTACGGCGGGCAGCATGCCGAAGCCGGTATATGCCGGGCCGTTCGCACCGCACCGCGGATCCCGGCGAAGGGCGCCCTCATACGGGAGGATGGGGGCGTGGACGAGTCGACCGAGGGGGAGCTCATCGAGCTCGGCGACGCCGGGGTGCGCGTGCGGGTCGTCGCGGGCGGCAAGCGCCCACCCTCCCCTGATGCCGTCCTGCGCGAACTGATCGCGCGGGGTACGGGTGTTCCCGCGGACGATGTCGAGCTCGTGCACGACTGCGCCGTCTGCGGTGCCCGGCATGGAAGGGTCTCGGTGGCGTATCCGCTGACGCTGTCGGGCGCGCCGTGGTTCGCCGACGTGGCCGTCTCGGGGGAGACGGTCGTCGCGGCAGCCGGAACGCGGCATCCGCTCGGTGTGGCGGTGGAGCCGGTGACCCTCGACGCCGGGGCGGTCATCGACGAGGCGGCGTTCCACGCGGGCGAACGGGCAGCCCTGGACGAGCTCGATCCGGCACGACGGGCGCTCGTGCGGGCGACGCTGTGGGCTCGGAAGACCGCACTGCTGCGCGCGGTCGGCCATACCGAGTTCATCGAGCCGGCACGGCTGGCCCTCTCCATGCCGGGTGCCGACGAGGGGCTCGGCCGGATCGTGCGGAGCATCCCCGAGTTCGGCTCCGTCTGGCGCCAGGTGCGTTTCCACGACGTGCCGGTCCCGGGCAACCGGGCAGCATCCGTCGCCGTCATCGGCTGAGCGCCGTCGGGCCGGAGGCGATGCCGTGCCGCGGCATACAGTGGAACCGTGCGCAGCGTCATCATCCTCGGCTCATCCGGTTCCATCGGCACCCAGGCGCTCGACGTCATCCGCGCGAACCCGCGGCGCTTCGAGGTCGTCGGCCTCGCCGTCGGCTCCGATCGCGCACTGCTGGAGGAGCAGGCGGCTGCCTTCGACGTCGAGCACACGGCGGTGGGCATCGACGAGGCCGTCCAGCTCGTTCGCGACGTCGACGCCGATGTCGTGCTGAACGGCATCACCGGCTCGGTGGGGCTCGCCCCGACGATCGCCGCGCTCGAACGGGGCACGACCCTCGCGCTCGCCAACAAGGAGTCCCTCATCGTCGGGGGAGACCTCGTCAAGCGCCTGGCCGCCCCGGGCCAGATCGTCCCGGTGGACTCGGAGCACTCGGCGATCGCGCAGGCGCTGAGGGCGGGAACCGACGACGAGGTGCGCCGGCTCGTGCTCACGGCGTCGGGCGGACCCTTCCGCGGCAGGCGCCGCGACGAGCTCGCCGCCGTGACGCCGGCCGAAGCGCTGGCGCACCCCACGTGGAACATGGGTCTCGTCGTGACCACGAATTCGGCGACCCTCGTGAACAAGGGCCTCGAGATCATCGAGGCGCACCTGCTGTTCGATGTCGAGTACGACCGCATCGACGTCGTCGTGCATCCCCAGTCGATCGTGCACTCGATGGTCGAGTTCGTCGACGGGTCGACGATCGCGCAGGCCTCGCCGCCCGACATGCGCCTGCCGATCTCGCTCGGCCTCGACTGGCCGCATCGCGTCGCGGCCGTCGGCCGCCCGCTCGACTGGACGGCGGCCACGAGTTGGACGTTCGAGCCGCTCGACGAGGACGCATTCCCGGCCGTCGCGCTGGCCAAGCAGGTCGGACGCGCCGGTGGCGAGTATCCGGCGGTGTTCAACGCCGCCAACGAAGAGGCGGTGGCCGCATTCCACGCGGGGCGGATCGGCTTCCTCGACATCGTCGACACGGTGCGCGAGGTCGTCGAGGCGCATGAGGGGCCATCGGGCGAGCCGACGGTGGAGTCGCTCGCGGAGGCGGAGCGCATCGCCCGCCGCGCCGCGCAGGCGCGCATGGCCGAGCGGTAGGCACAGCGGACGCGAAGCCTCCGGCGGTAGTCTGAGCCGGTGGATTCCGTGCTCGCCTTCATCGTCGGCGTCGTCATCGTCGTGATCGGCCTCGCCGTGTCGATCGGCCTGCACGAGATCGGCCACCTGGTGCCGGCGAAGCTCTTCGGCGTGAAGGTCACCCAGTACATGATCGGCTTCGGCCCGACGCTCTGGTCGAAGCGACGCGGCGAGACCGAGTACGGCGTCAAGGCCGTTCCGCTCGGCGGGTACATCGCGATGATCGGCATGTTCCCTCCGGCCAGGGGAGCGCGCGCCCAGGAGGACAGCACCGGCTTCTTCCGGGGCCTCGTGCAGGATGCACGCGACTCGAGCGCCGACTCGATCACGCCGGGCGACGAAGGCCGGGCGTTCTACCGCCTGCCCGTGTGGAAGCGCATGATCATCATGTTCGGCGGTCCACTCATGAACCTCGTGCTCGCGATCGTGCTGTTCGCGGTGCTGCTCATGGGGTTCGGCGTCGCACAGCCCTCGACGACCATCGGGTCGGTCTCCGCATGCGCGCTTCCCGCGACGAGCGAACGGCAGACGTGCGAACCGGGCGACCCCGAGGCACCCGGCGCCGCGGCCGGCATCAGGCCCGGCGACCGCATCGTCTCCGTCGCCGGGGAGCCGATCGAGTCGTGGAACGAGTCCACGCTCCTCATCCGCGAGCACCCTGACGAGCCCGTGGAGATGGTCGTCGAGCGCGACGGCGACGAGGTCGCGCTCACCGTGACGCCGATGCTCAGCGAACGGTACGTCACCGACGAGAACGGCGCGATCGTGACCGACGCCGCGGGCGAACCGGTCACGACGCAGGCGGGATTCGTCGGCATCAGCCCGGCCTCCGTGACCGTCCAGCAGCCGGTCACGGCCGTGCTTCCCGCAGTCGGTGAGAACGTGTCCGCCGTCGCCGGCATCATCCTCAACCTCCCGCAGCGGATCGTCGACGTGGCGAACGCGGCGTTCGGACCCGAGGAGCGCGATCCGAACGGGCCGATGTCGGTCGTCGGCGTGGGGAGGCTCGCGGGCGAGATCGCGAGCCTCGACGAGATCCCGCTCGCCTCGAAGGCCGCGGGCATCGTCGGCATGCTGGGATCGCTGAACATCGCGCTGTTCGTCTTCAACCTCATCCCGTTGCTGCCGCTCGACGGCGGGCATATCGCCGGTGCGCTCTGGGAGGCGATCCGGCGGGGCATCGCGAAGGTCTTCCGCCGTCCCGACCCGGGACCGGTCGACCTGGCGAAGCTCATGCCTCTCACGCTCGCGGTCGTCGTGATCTTCGGCGGCCTGAGCGCCCTGCTCATCTACGCCGACATCGTGAAGCCGGTGCAGCTGTTCTGAGCGACGCCGGCCGCGCGCCGGCAGGACGCGGCGTCGGGCGCGGCGGGCCGCGCGTCCGCGACGAGGACGCGCGTCAGCGTGGCTCAGGCCGCGAGCGCGCGCTCCAGCGCCACCGCCTGATGCCGATGCCCGACCGTCTCGTAGCCCACCACGACGACGAACGGCGACGCCGCGGTGATGAGGATGCCGACGCCGAAGCTCGCGCCCCCCATGACGGCGACGACGGCGAGTGCGAGCACGAGCATGCTGCCGAGGAAGAGCCAGACGTGGAACCGGTCGAACTCCCTGAGCAGCAGTGAGTAGACCGTGAAGAGCGCCACCATGAAGATCGCCACCGGGATCACGACCGCCAGCAGGGCCTGCTGCATGTCGATGTGGGCGACGCCCTCGATCTCGTAGGCGGCGACGTGCAGGCCCGCCCCCGTGGCTGCGAGGCTCGCGAGGATGACGTAGTGCCCGTAGCCCCACACGAAGCCGCGCTCGCGGAATCGGGTGAGCACCTTCGCCGAGGGCATGATGAAGTACGACCACCACAGCCCGAACGCCAGCGCGGTGCCGCCGAAGGCGAGGAGCACCGCCTCGGCCGACCAGCCCTGTTCCTCGACGACGGCCGAGATGGCGAGGATCGAGCCGAGGATGATCTCCCCGAGGGTGATGATGACGAACAGCCCGTACCGCTCTGCGATGTGGTGGGCGTGCCACGGCGTTCCGCCTTCGCGTACGTGCTCGGCGACGTACGGCCCGGCGAGCTCGAGGAGGATGAGCAGTGCGGTGAATGCGAGCCCGAGGGACAGCGGCAGCTCGACGAGGATGAGCATCACCCAGCCGACCTGGGCGAGGGAGACGAACAGCACGTAGGTGAGCGCGGTTCGCCGTCGTGACGGGTCGTGTCTCGCGGCGCGCAGCCAGAGCGCGATCGTCGCGACCCGCATGACGACGTAGCCGGCGACCCCCACGGTGTTGTCGAGGGAGTGCCCCTCGTCGATCGAGTGGAAGAGTGCGGGCAGGCCCAGCGCGAGCACGAGCACCCCGAGCATCTGCACCATCGTGGCGACACGGAAGAAGATGTCGTCGTTGTCGTACGCCGAGGCGAGCCACGAGTAGTTGATCCACGCCCACCAGATGGCGAACGCGGCGAACGCGAAGGCGACGATGGCGGCAATCCAGTGGCCGAGCTCG
This sequence comes from Agromyces sp., assembly GCA_031178025.1. Classification (GTDB taxonomy): domain Bacteria; phylum Actinomycetota; class Actinomycetes; order Actinomycetales; family Microbacteriaceae; genus Agromyces. Next base: position 10,231 of record JAPSJU010000037.1, read on the forward strand.
AGCAGGTGCGCCGCCTGCGAGCCGGCTTGGCTGAATGCCACCACGAAGGTGAGGTCGAAGAACAGTTCGAGCGGCGTGGCGCTGCGGTGCGCCTCGTTCGGATCCCTGCCCGTCATGCGGCGCAGGCGGTGGTCGAGGGGCGGGCGATCGGATGCCGGTGCGCCCGTCTCCTGCGTCTGGTGCTCGCTCATGCGAGGCCCTTCCCGGGCTCCCCGGCGGCGCCCGTCGCATCATGCTGCCACAGGCGGAGCCTCGCTGGTGGGCTACTTCGAGAGGAGCAGCGCCTCGCCCTGTCCGCCGCCGCCGCACAGGGCGACCGCCGCCGTTCCGCTGCCGCGACGTGAGAGCTCGAGGGCCGCGTGCAGCGCGAGTCGAGCACCGGATGCCCCGATGGGATGCCCGAGCGCGATCGCGCCGCCGTGGATGTTCACGCTGTCGGCCGGAAGGCCGAGGTCGCGCATCGACTGGAGCGACACCGCGGCGAACGCCTCGTTGATCTCGACCAGGTCGAGGTCGGATGCGGCGAGGCCGGCCTTCTCGAGCGCCGCGGCGATCGCGTTCGAGGGCTGCGAGTGCAGGGAGTTGTCCGGCCCGGCGACTTGGCCGGAGGCGCCGATGAGCGCGAGCCAGGGGAGTCCGCGGGACTCCGCCCACTCACGGCTCGCGACGACGACGGCCGCGGCACCGTCGGAGAGCGGCGACGAGTTGCCGGCGGTGATGGTGCCGTCGGCGGCGAAGGCCGGGCGGAGCCTGGCGAGCACGTCGACCGTCGAGTCGGGACGCACGCCCTGGTCCTCCGCGACGTTCACCGGGTCGCCCTTCCGCTGCGGGATCTCGACGGCGACGATCTCATCGGCGAAGATGCCCGAGGCCTGCGCGCGGGCGGCGCGCGAGTGCGAGGCGGCGGCGATCTCATCCTGCTCGGCGCGCGTCATGCCGTAGCGCTCGTTGAAGCGCTCGGTCGACGCCCCCATGGACTCGTGATCGAAGGCGTCGGTGAGGCCGTCGTTCGCAGCGTGGTCGAGCAGCTCGGTCGACCCGTACGCGAATCCGCCGCGGGAATTCGGCAGCAGGTGCGGCGCTCGTGTCATGGACTCCTGGCCACCGGCCACGATGACGGAGGCCTCGCCGAGGCGGATCATGCGGGCGGCATCGGTGATCGCCACGAGCCCCGAGAGGCACACCTTGTTGATCGTGGTGGCGGGGACGCGCCACGGGATCCCCGCAGCGACGGCGGACTGCTTCGCGGGATTCTGCCCGGCGCCGGCCTGCAGCACCTGTCCCATGATCACCGCGTCGACGTCGTCGGGGGAGACCCCGGCCCTCTCGAGTGCGCCGCGGATGGCGACGGTGCCGAGTTCGACTGCCGTCCTGGCCGCGAGATTGCCGCTGATGCGAGCGAACGGGGTGCGCGCCCCCGCGATGATGACGGCCTCGGGCATGTTCATGTCGGGGTGGCTCCTTCGTCGGCGAACGGACCTTCCCTTCCAGTCTAGGTTCAGCTCCCCGCCCGTCGACCGGCGCAGACGATATGCAACATCGCACATCGAGATTGCGTTTCTGGTCATCGCTGACGCGTTTTCGCGCAGCCATACTGAGGATCGACGACCTCGACGAGGAGGATGGATGACGAATCTCTCGGGACGCCGCGCACTCGTGACCGGCGGTGCGAGCGGAATCGGGCTCGCCTGCGCGGAAGCGCTCGCGGCCGCCGGCGCCAGGGTGACGATCGCCGACGTGAACGGCGAGGCCGCGGCATCCGTCGCCTCGTCCATCGGCGGCGCATCGTGGGCCGTCGACCTGTCCGACACCGCCGGGCTCGGCGATGTGGTGCTCGACACGGACATCCTCGTCAACAACGCCGGCCTCCAGCACGTGCAGCCGATCGACGAGTTCGAGCCCGAACGGTTCTCCCTTCTCCTCAGGGTCATGCTCGAAGCGCCCTTCCTGCTCATCCGCGCGGTGCTGCCCGGGATGTACGAGCGCGGTTTCGGACGGATCATCAACGTCTCGAGCGTCCACGGCATCCGGGCGTCGCCCTACAAGTCCGCGTACGTCGCGGCCAAGCACGGGCTCGAGGGGCTCTCGAAGGTGACGGCACTCGAAGGGGGTGCGCGAGGCGTGACGTCGAACTGCGTCAGCCCCGGCTATGTCCGCACACCGCTCATCGAACGCCAGATCGCCGCGCAGGCGGTCGTGCACGGCATCGACCGGGAGGAGGTCGTGCCGAAGGTGATGCTCACGGAGTCGGCGATCAAGCGGCTGGTCGAGCCGAGGGAGGTGGCGAGCCTCGTACTCTGGCTCGCGGGCGAGGACGCCCGCATGGTGACGGGCGCGAGCTACACCATGGACGGCGGATGGAGCGCGCGGTGATCCGGGCGGGTAGCGTGATTTCCGTGATCCGGGCTCGACCCGAGGCCATGACCCATGAGGAAGGTGCATCGTGACACTCGACAAGGTCGTCGGGTCCGCTCAGCAGGCGGTCGCCGACATCCCATCAGGAGCCAGCCTCGCCGTTGGCGGCTTCGGACTCTGCGGCATCCCGATGGTGCTCATCCAGGCGCTCCTCGAGACCGGAGTCGACGGCCTCTCGGTCGTGTCGAACAACTGCGGCGTCGACGACTGGGGACTCGGCGTGCTGCTGGCGCAACGACGCATCGCCAAGATGACGTCATCGTACGT
>JAPSJU010000301.1 GCA_031178025.1 Agromyces sp.
CTCGTGAAGACCGGATCGCGCCCCTCGCGCCGCTGCCGGGTGTAGTCGGCGAGCAACCGGAACGCCACGCCCGACAGGAGCGCGATCGCGATGAGGTTGACGAGCGCCATGACGCCCATGATGCCGTCGGCTGCGTTCCAGATGAGGTCGGAGGAGGCGATCGAACCCGCGAAGATCGCGACGACGACGAGGGCGCGGTATCCGGTCAGCACCGAACGGCGCCGAGTGATGAACTCGATGTTCGACTCGCCGTAGTAGTAGTTGCCGATGATCGAGCTGAAGGCGAGCAGGAAGACGATGATGCTGAGCAGGATGCTCGACCACCCGCCGAGATTCGACACGATGGCGTCCTGCGTCAACCCGATGCCGCGGGTGGCGTTCTCGAGGTCGGGGTCGGAGACGAGGATGATGAACGCGGTGATGGAGCAGACGAGGAAGGTGTCGAAGTAGACGCCGAGCGTCTGCACCAGGCCCTGCTTCACGGGATGCGTGACGGCGGCACTGGCGCCGGCGTTCGGCGCCGAGCCGAGGCCCGCCTCGTTCGAGAACATGCCGCGCTTCACCCCGGTGAGGATGATCGTCCCGAGCGTCGCGCCCAGCACTTCGTTGAACCCGAACGCCTGGGTGAAGATCGACGCGAACACCTCGGGGAAGCGCGTGATGTTCATCGCCACGATGACCAGGCCGACGAGGAGGTAGAGCAGGGCCATGAGCGGCACGACCGCCTGCGTGACGGACGCGATGCGTCGCACGCCTCCGAACACGACGAGACCCGTGAGGATCGCGAGCCCGAGGCCGACGAGCCATGGGATCCATCCCGCGGACCCCTCCGCACTCACCGTCGACGAGATGGTGGCGCTGATCGTGTTGGCCTGCAACGAGGAGAACGCGAACGGGAAGCAGACGATGAGCACGACCGCGAAGACGATGCCCATCCAGCGGGCCTTGAGTCCTCGCTCCATGTAGTAGGCGGGGCCGCCGCGGAACCCGTCGGCGTCGCGGACCTTGTACAGCTGCCCCAGCGAGGACTCGACGAAGCTCGACGCACCGCCGATGAACGCCATGAGCCACATCCAGAACACGGCTCCCGGGCCGCCGATCGCGATCGCGGTGCCCACGCCGGCGATGTTGCCCACCCCCACTCGGGATGCTGCCGAGATCGTGAACGCCTGGAAGGCCGACACCGACTGGGGCCTGCCCGACTCGTCCTTCGGCGTCCTGTCGGTGAGGGTCCGGAACATCTCGGGGATGAGCCGGAACTGCACGACGCCGGACCGCACGGTGAAGTACACCCCGAGCACCGCGACGACCGGCAGCACGATCCAGGTCCAGAGGGTGTCGCCACCGGCCAGCACGACGTCATTCACGGCATCCATCGCCCCAGTATCGTCGATCGCCCGCGGCGGCCGACAGCCGGACGGCGCGGGGTGCCGCGGCGATTCACGGCGCGCGAGTCATCCGGTACGGTAGACAGTTGTCCGCCCCGAGGGTGGCGGACGAGAGCTGAATAGAGGAGGCCGGCCATGGATATCGACCTCAGCGTGCTTCGCATGATGGAGCGCGAGAAGGAGATCCCGTTCGACGAACTGGTGGAGATCATCGAGCAGGCGATCCTGATGGCCTACTTGAAGCACACCAATCCGGCCCAGCACGGGCACGCGAACCCGAACGGCGCGCGTGCGCACCTCGATCGCAAGACCGGCCACGTGTCGGTGTACGTGCCGGAGCTCGACGACGAGGGCAACGTGATCGGCGAGGTCGAGGACAGCCCGAGCGACTTCGGACGCATCGCGGCCTTCGCCGCGAAGCAGGTGATCAACCAGCGCCTGCGCGACCTCGCCGACGACGCCGTGCTCGGCGAGTTCCGCGGGCGTGAGGGCGACATCGTCGCCGGGATCATCCAGCAGGGCCCGAACCCGAGGATGGTGCACATCGACCTCGGCTCCGTCGAGGCGATCCTGCCGCCCGAGGAGCAGGTCCCGGGCGAGGAGTACCCGCACGGCCAGCGCATCCGCGTCTACGTGACGAGCGTCGCGAAGGGCCAGAAGGGCCCCTCGATCACCGTCTCGCGCACGCACCCGGCGCTCGTGCGCAAGTTGTTCGCGCTCGAGGTGCCCGAGATCGCCTCGGGCGTCGTCGAGATCGTCTCGCTCGCCCGCGAGGCGGGACACCGGACGAAGATCGCGGTGCGCGCGAACCAGCCGGGCGTGAATGCGAAGGGCGCGGCGATCGGCGAGCTCGGGCAGCGCGTCCGCGCCGTCACGGCGGAGCTCGGTGCCGAGAAGATCGACATCGTCGACTACTCCGACGACCTCGCCACCTTCGTCGCGAGCGCGCTCTCGCCCGCGAAGGTCACGAGCGCGTTCGTCATCGACGACGCCACGAGAGCGGTTCGCGCGCTCGTGCCCGATTACCAGCTCTCGCTCGCGATCGGCAAGGAGGGCCAGAATGCCCGCCTCGCGGCGAAGCTGACCGGCGCCAAGATCGACATCCAGCCCGACTCCATCCTCGAGCAGGACTGAGGCAGGCGGTCGCGTCGATGGACGCGCGGCCCGGAGGTGTAGGATGGAACCCGTCAGAACGTGCATCGGATGCCGTTCGCGCGCCCCGCGGTCCTCACTTCTGAGGGTCGTCTCCCAGGATTCCCACGTCGTCGCAGATGTGTCGGCCGTGCTTCCGGGAAGGGGCGCGTGGCTGCATCCGACGCTCGAGTGCTACCGGCTCGCCGAGCGGCGACGCGCCTTCGGGCGCGCACTCCGCATCCGCGGCGAGGTGGACACCAGCAATGTAGAGAACAGGCTGAACGGCTAATGGACAACTCATGAGCGGCTCGAAATGAGACCCGTCCGTCATTGATGGTCCCCCTGTTTCGGGGAGGACCCGGAACAGGAGAGAAGTGGCTGCCAAACCACGCGTACACGAGATCGCATCCGAACTCGGTGTCGACAGCAAGATCGCGCTTGAGAAGCTCAAGCAGATGGGCGAGTACGTCAAGGGACCCTCGTCGTCCATCGAACCCCCCGTCGC
>JAPSJU010000038.1 GCA_031178025.1 Agromyces sp.
ACGACCTCCTGCTCGTAACCGCCCGCTTCGGCGTACTCGGCGAGCGCGGTCGCGTACCGCATCTGGGCGGCGGTGTCGTCGCGTTCGATGAGGGCGTCCTCGGATGCCTCGAGCTCGATCGCCGCGGTGCGGATGCGGGCCGGGGCGACCGACACGAGGAGCCCCGCGACCGTCTCGGCCGCGCCCGGTGCCGTCCGGCCGGTGCCGACGAACTGGTCCATGACGCCGAGGCCCCCGTCGACGTGCACGCTGCCCTCGTCGGGCCGGAGCTCACCGCGGATGATGCGCAGCAGGGTGGACTTGCCCGCACCGTTGGCGCCGATGAGCGCCGTGGTCGCGCCATCCGTCACCCGGAACGCGAGGTCGGCGAGGAGCGGCCTGCCGTCGGGCAGCGAGAAGGAGACGCCGTTGACGTCGATGACAGCCATGAGCTCGATCCGTTCCGGTTCGCGGCATCCGCCACGGCGCCCTCTGGGCAGCCGACCAGAATACACATACGGATGCCGTTCCCGCGAGGATCGCGGCAAGCTGGAGGCATGCACCGCATCGCCGCCGAACCCCTCGACCTGCTCCGCTCCCGCACCAGCGCGAAGTGGCGGCAGTACCCGCCCGACGTGCTGCCGCTTCCCGTGGCGGAGATGGACTATCCGCTCGCGGAGCCGATCGCCGAGGCGCTGCACGCGGCGATCCGTCGCTCGGACACCGGATACATCGCGGGCAGCCGCACGGTGGCCGAGGCGTTCCAGCCCTTCGCGGCCGAACGCCTCGGCTGGGACGTCGATCCCGCTCGCGTCACCTGCGTGGGCGACGTCAGCGTGGGCATCGTCGAGGTGCTGCGGCGGGTGACCTCGCCCGGCGACGAGGTCGTCATCACGCCGCCCGTCTACCCACCGTTCTTCGGACTCGTCGCCGAAGCGGGAGCGACGGTGCGCGAGGTGCCGATGCTCGGCGGCATCGACGAGGGCTGGACGCTCGACCTCGACGGGATCGATCGCGCATTCGCCGCCGGCGCCCGGGCGATGGTGCTCTGCAACCCGCACAATCCCATCGGGCTCGTCCCGGACGCTGTCACGCTCGCCGCTCTCGCCGACATCGCCGCCGCACACGGCGCGACGATCATCGCCGACGAGGTGCATGCACCGCTCGCCCAGCCGGCCACCCCCGCCGTTCCGTTCCTCACGGTGTCGGACGCCGCCCGCGAGCACGGCATCGCGGTCACCTCCGCGAGCAAGGCCTTCAACATCGCCGGCCTGAAATCGGCCCTCGTCGTGAGCGCGAGCGAGCGGGGCGACGGCATCCGGTCGTCGTTCCCGCAGGAGGTGGAGTGGCGCACCGGCCACTTCGGGGCCATCGCATCGATCGCCGCCTTCCGCCAGGGCGGGCCGTGGCTCGACGGCGTGCTCGCGAGCCTCGACGACAATCGCCGGCTGCTCGGGGATCTCCTCGCCGAGGAGCTTCCCGGCGTGCGCTATCGGATGCCGGATGCCGGCTATCTCGCGTGGCTCGATCTCTCCGCACTCGGCTGGGGCGACGATCCGGCCGCCCACGCGCTCGAGCATGCGAAGGTCGCACTCGCGGTGGGTCCGATGTTCGGCGCGACCGTCGGACGAGGACACGCGCGCCTCAACTTCGCGTGCGCGCCCGAGGTGCTCGACGAGGCGATCACGCGCCTCGCGGACGCCCGCGACGCCACGTGACGAGCACGAGCACGAGCGCCGTGCTCGCGGGCCGCGCACGCCGTGCCGGCTCGGGGATCAGCGGGTGTAGTTCGGCGCCTCGACGACGATCTGCACGTCGTGGGGGTGCGATTCCTTCAGCCCCGCGGGCGTGATGCGCACGAACCTGCCCTTCGCCTTCAGCTCGTCGATCGTGCGTGCACCGACGTAGAACATCGACTGCCGAAGGCCGCCGACGAGCTGGTACGCGACCGCCGAGACGGGCCCGCGGAACGGGACCTGCCCCTCGATGCCCTCGGGGATGAGCTTGTCGTCCGACGGGACATCCGACTGGAAGTACCGGTCCTTCGAGTACGAGGTCTTCTTGCCCCGCGTCTGCAGCGCGCCGAGCGACCCCATGCCGCGATAGGTCTTGAACTGCTTGCCGTTCTGGAAGACGAGCTCGCCGGGGCTCTCGGCCGTGCCTGCGAGGAGGGACCCCAGCATGACCGTGTCGGCTCCGGCGACGAGCGCCTTCGCGATGTCGCCCGAGTACTGCAGGCCGCCGTCGGCGATGAGCGGCACGCCGGCCGGCTTCGTGGCCTTCGACGCCTCGTACACCGCGGTCACCTGCGGCACGCCGACACCGGCCACGACACGGGTCGTGCAGATCGAGCCGGGACCGACGCCCACCTTGACGGCGTCGGCGCCCGCGTCGACGAGCGCCTGGGCCCCCTCGCGCGTCGCGACGTTGCCGCCGATGACGTCGATGTGCGCGAACGAGGCATCCGCCTTCAGTCGACGGATGATGTCGAGCACGCCTGCGCTCTCGCCGTTGGCCGTGTCGACCACGAGCACGTCGACGCCGGCGTCGCGCAGGGCCTCGGCACGCTCCCATGCGTCGCCGAAGAAGCCCATCGCAGCGCCGACCCGCAGGCGGCCCTCCGAGTCCTTGGTGGCGTTCGGGTACTGCTCGGACTTGTCGAAGTCCTTCACGGTGATGAGGCCCGTGAGGTGCCCCGCGTCGTCGACGAGGGGGAGCTTCTCCACCTTGTGCTGGGCGAAGATCGCGATCGCCTCGTCGGGATCCATGCCCACGCGGCCGGTGATGAGCGGCATCCTCGTCATCACGTCGCGCACGAACGTGGAGGGCTTCTCGAAGTCGGAGACGAACCGCATGTCGCGGTTGGTGATGATGCCGACGAGCACGCCCTCGCCGTCGATGACCGGAAGGCCGCTCACGCGATACGTCGCGCACAGCTCGTCGACCTCGGCGACCGTCGCGTCCGGCGTCGTCGTGACGGGGTTGGAGACCATGCCCGACTCGCTGCGCTTGACGCGGTCGACCATCTCGGCCTGCTCCGCGATCGAGAGGTTCCGGTGCAGGATGCCGAGGCCGCCCTGACGGGCCATGGCGATCGCCATGCGCGCCTCGGTGACCGTGTCCATGGCCGCCGAGAGGAGCGGGGTGGCCACGCTGATGCGGCGGGTGAGACGAGAGCTCGTGTCGGCCTCGCTCGGGATCACGTCGGTGTGACCTGGCAGCAGCAGGACGTCGTCGTAGGTCAGTCCTGTGAATCCGAACGGATCTGCCTGATCCATGTCTTCCCTTCGCTCCGGATTGGTCCACGGCGAGTCGAGGTGCCGCGGGGAATACTCAATGTTAAGCGAGTTTGCACGGCGGGCATTCCCCGGATAACAATCGAGGGCCCATTGTGCTCGTGCGTGAAACACATGAGACATAATCGGCACGTACTGTCGACGATGTCGTCGACAGCAAGCCCGGCCCGGCGGCCACCAGCTGCCGGGACCCTTGGAGGTGCAGTGGAACCCACGCAATCAGTCGCCAAACGGATACCCCGGGGGTGGCTTGTCTCCCTCGGAATCCTCTTGTCCGCACTCACCCTGTCCGGCGTCGCAGCGTCCCCTGCGATGGCGGAGGAAGTGAGTACGGCGGTGGCGTCGCAGGAGACGGAAGAGCCGGCGGAGGAGGAGTTCGAGTACTTCTTCACCGGGAACGTGACCTTCGAGGACGAACCGCTCGAGGGCGTCCGCATCACGGTCGAGGGCGGCGGCTTCGAAGCCGAGACCGAGACGGATGCCGAAGGCAAATGGACGATCGGCGTCCCCGAGAAGGACGCGTACGAGGTCACCCTCGACGAGGACACCCTTCCCGAAGGCGTCGTCGTCGCCGAGGGTGAGGCGACGATCGAGTCCGAGTTCGGCCTCACCAGTCGCAAGGCGGTGAACTTCTTCCTCGGCGAGGGCCAGCGCGTGACCACCGACATCGGCGCGCAGGTGCTGATCCGCGTCATCAACGGCCTGAACTTCGGGCTCCTGCTGGCGCTGGCGGCGATCGGCCTCTCGCTCATCTTCGGGACGACGGGCCTGTCGAACTTCGCCCACGCCGAGCTGATCACCTTCGGCGCGCTCATGCTGCTCACCTTCGGTGTGGACCTCGCGGTGCCCATCTGGCTGGCGATCCTCATCGCGCTCATCCTCAGCGCCGCGCTCGGCTGGTCGCTCGATGCGACGATCTGGAAACCGCTGCGGCGGCGTGGCGTGGGCCTGATCCCGCTCATGATCGTCAGCATCGGCCTCTCCCTCGCGATCCGGTACGTCTACCAGTTCCTCTACGGGGGTTCGACGCGACAGCTGCCCGGTGCGACGATCCCCTCGGACATCCACCTCGGGCCCGTCACGATGTCGTGGATCGACGTCGCCAGCATGGTCACGAGCGTCATCGTGCTCGGTGCCGTCGCGTACTTCCTGCTCCGCACCCGCATCGGCAAGGCGACGCGCGCGGTCTCCGACAACGCGAGCCTCGCCGCCGCGAGCGGCATCGACGTCGACCGGGTGATCCGCATCGTCTGGGTGATGGGCGCCGGCCTCGCCGGGCTGTCGGGCATCCTCTGGGCCTACTTCCGCCCAGGCGTGAGCTGGGACATGGGCTTCCAGATCCTGCTGCTCGTGTTCGCCGCGGTCACCCTCGGCGGCCTGGGCACGGCGTTCGGCGCGCTCGTCGGCGCCATCATCGTCGGCATGTTCATCGAGATCTCCACGCTGTGGCTGCCATCCGACATGAAGTACGTGGGCGCACTCGTGGTGCTCATCCTCGTGCTGCTGTTCCGACCGCAGGGCATCCTCGGTCGCCGCGAGAGAATCGGCTAAGGGGGACCGACCATGATCGACTGGATTGCGATCTTCTCCAACGCGGCGCAGGAGCTCATCAGCCCCACCACCGCCGCCTACGCCCTGGCCGCGCTCGGCCTGGCGATCCACTTCGGGTACACGGGCCTGCTGAACTTCGGTCAGGCGGGCTTCATGGCACTCGGCGCGTACGGCTACGCCATCTCCATCCTGAGCTTCGGATTCCCCGTGTGGGCGGCCGTGCTCGTGGGCATCGGCGCATCCGTCGTCTTCGCGCTCATCCTCGGCATCCCGACGCTCCGCCTTCGAGCCGACTACCTCGCCATCGTGACGATCGCGGCCGCGGAGATCCTGCGACTCGTCTTCACGACGAACACGTTCGACGCGCTCACGGGCTCGGCGAGCGGCCTGCAGGGGTACAAGCAGGGGTTCGCCGACCTGAATCCCATCCCGTCCGGCACGTACGGCTTCGGTCCGTTCACGTACAACGCGTACGACTGGTGGATCCGGATCGTCGGGTGGACGCTCGTCGTCGTGCTCGCCCTCATCACGTGGCTCATCATGCGCAGCCCGTGGGGCCGCGTCATCAAGGGCATCCGCGAGGACGAGGACGCCGTGCGCGCCCTCGGCAAGAACGTCTACTCGTACAAGATGCAGAGCCTCATCCTGGGCGGCGTCTACGGCACCCTCGCCGGCATGATCTTCGTCCTGCCGCGCGCGGTCGTTCCCGCCAACTACCAGACCTCGCTCACGTTCTTCATCTACGCGATCCTGCTGCTCGGCGGGGCCGCCACGATCCTCGGGCCGGTCATCGGCTCGATGATCTTCTGGGTGCTGCTCTCCTTCTTCTCGGGCTTCGTCGCCCGGGCGGTCGAGGCGGGCTGGCTCCCGTTCATGTCGCAGGTGCAGGCCGGTCAGCTCCGGTTCATCCTCGTCGGCGTCGCGATCATGCTCATCGTGATCTTCAGGCCTCAGGGCATCTTCGGAAACAAGAAGGAGCTGGCCTTTGTCAAGTGACTCCACTCCCACGTCCAAGCCGGTGAAGACCACCGGCCTCCACGTCGGCGATGCCGGCCCGGGCTGCCGCAAGGTCGACCCGATCCTCGTCGCCGACGGCGTCACCCGCACCTTCGGCGGCCTCACCGCCGTCGACGTCGAGCACGTCGAAGTGCCGCGCGGTGCGATCACGGCGCTCATCGGCCCCAACGGCGCCGGGAAGACCACCTTCTTCAACCTGCTCACGGGATTCGACAAGCCCGACTCGGGCAGGTGGCAGTTCGACGGCCGATCGCTCGCGCACGTGCCGGCGTATCGTGTGGCCCGCATGGGACTCATCCGCACCTTCCAGCTCACGAAGGCGCTCGGCCTGCTCACCGTGCTCGACAACATGAAGCTCGGGGCGAAGGGCCAGACGGGTGAGAACCTCTTCCGCTCGGTGCTTCCCTTCCTGTGGCGAAAGCAGGAGGACGAGATCGAGGCCAAGGCGCTCGAGATCCTCGCCCGGTTCAAGCTCGACACGAAGAAGGACGACTACGCCGCGAGCCTCTCCGGCGGGCAGCGGAAGCTCCTCGAGATGGCGCGGGCGCTCATGAGCGATCCGACCCTCGTCATGCTCGACGAGCCCATGGCGGGCGTGAATCCCGCGCTCACCCAATCGCTGCTCGACCACATCCTCGACCTCAAGTCGCAGGGCATGACGGTGCTCTTCGTCGAGCACGACATGCACATGGTGCGGCACATCGCCGACTGGGTCATCGTCATGGCCGAGGGCCGGATCGTCGCCGAGGGCGACCCGCATTCCGTGATGCAGGACCAGGCCGTGATCGACGCGTACCTCGGTGCGCATCACGACACCGACCTCGGCACGACCGACACCGGGCACGTCGAGGTCTTGAAGGAGCTCATCGATGACGAACAGTGAACCCACGGCCGACCAGGTGCTCGATCCCGTCCGCGACCCCGTCGTCGAGGTCGACACCGTCACCGCGGGATACCTTCCAGGCGTCAACATCCTGAACTCGTGCTCACTGCTCGCACGGCAGGGCGAGCTCATCGGGATCATCGGACCCAACGGCGCAGGCAAGTCCACGCTCCTCAAGGCCATCTTCGGCCTCGTGAAGGTGCGCGAGGGCACGATCCGCCTGAACGGCGAGGAGATCACCAACCTCAAGGCGAACAAGCTCGTGGCCAAGGGCGTCGGCTTCGTACCGCAGACGAACAACGTCTTCCCGTCGCTCACCATCCAGGAGAACCTCGAGATGGGCATGTTCCAGCGGCCCAAGGGCCTCAAGGAACGGCTCGAGTTCGTCACCGACATCTTCCCCGAGCTCGGCAAGCGACTCGGCCAGCGTGCCGGGTCGCTGTCGGGCGGTGAACGGCAGATGGTGGCCATGTCGCGCGCGCTCATGATGGGCCCGCACGTGATGCTCCTCGACGAGCCCTCCGCGGGCCTGTCCCCGGTCCGGCAGGACGAGGCGTTCCTGCGCGTGAAGGAGATCAATCGCGCCGGCGTGACGACGATCATGGTCGAGCAGAACGCCCGCCGCTGCCTGCAGATCTGCGATCGCGGCTACGTCCTCGACCAGGGCCGGGACGCGTACACGGGCACGGGCCAGGACCTGCTGAACGATCCGAAGGTGATCGGCCTCTACCTGGGCACCCTCGGCCAGGACTGACGACCACGAGCGACGGAGGGGCCGGATGCAGCGCATCCGGCCCCTTCGTCGTCGCCCTCGTGCTCCGCTGGGCTCCCGCCGTACGGGCGTCCCCGGCCGGCGCACGGGCGGGGCAGGACACGGCGGGCCCCGGTGCACGCGAAAGGGCCCCGACCGAAGCCGGGGCCCTTCCGAGCGACTCGCGTACTAGTTGATGCGCGTGTACGTGTTGTCGTCGCCGTACTCGTAGATGCCGATGGTCGCCTCGGTCGGATCGCCGTTCTCATCGAACGTGATCGGGCCCGACGGTCCGTCGTAGTCGACCTGCTCACCCTCCGTGAGGAGTGCCGCGGCGTCCTCGAAGGTGCTCACCGTCTCGCCGTCGCCGGAGCCGCCCGAGACCTGTCGCAGGTACTCGGCGATGTCCGCACCCTCGGTGCTGTTCGCCGCATACGCCGCGAGGGCGATCAGCATGGTGGCGTCGTACGACTCGGGTCCGTAGCTGAAGTCCGCGAGGTCGGGGTTCACCGCGAGCATGCGCTCACGGAAGTCGTCCTCGAGCTTCGGGCCGGGCAGGGTGCCCTTCGCTCCGGCGATGAGGCCGGGGGCGAAGTCGGCGCTGTAGTCGGCGAGGTTGCCGTCGACGAAGTACAGCTGGTTGCCGGGGTAGCCGGAGCCGACGAGCGCGGGAACGACGACCTTCGCCTCATCGAACGTGATGACGGCGACGGCGTCGGGGTTCGCGGCGTTGATCGCCGAGAGCTGCGCGTCGAAGTTCGAGTCACCCGTGTTGAAGAGTTCCTCGGCGACGACCTCGCCGCCCGCGGCTTCGAAGGCCTCGCTGGTCGCGGCCGCCAGGCCGGTGCCGTAGGGGTCGTTCAGCACGAGCAGGCCCAGCGTGGATGCGCCGTCTTCGGCGATCTGGGTGCCGAGCACCTCGCCCTGCAGGAGGTCGGAGGGAGCGGTGCGGAAGTACAGCCCGTTGTCCTCGTAGTCCGTGAAGTCGGGCGACGTGTTCGCCGGCGAGAACTGCACGACCCCGGCCGCCGTGATCTGGTCGATGACCGTGAAGGAGACACCCGACGAGGCGGCGCCGATGATGGCCGAGACGTCCTGCGAGAGCAGGTCGGTCACCGAGACGGTGGCGATGTCGGTCGTCGTGTCGCCCGAGTCGCGGTAGATGACCTCGATCGTGAGGCCCAGGTCCGCGTCGTTGATCTCCTGTGCGGCGAGCGCGACACCGGCCTCCTCAGGCGGGCCGAGGAAGGCGAGCGTTCCACTCTGCGGAAGGATCGTGCCGACCTTCAGGGTGAGGTCGCGCTCACCGGCCTCGATCTCGAGTGCGTCGCCGGTGTCTGCAGGTTCTTCCGATTCGGCCGGGGCCGGGGCACCCGAACTGCACGCGGTGAGGAGGAGGGCACTGACACCCGCGAGGGCGACCCCTGTCCATGCTGCGCGAGCCGAGCGCGAGGCCGTGGCCTTCGCGAATACGCTCATGTTGCTCCTTGGGACTGAAGGATTGGTACACAAAGCAGCGTCTGGTGACGCCGTGGTCTGACAGTATTCCCCGCCCATGGCGGAAACAAGTCGCGGCGGTCACAACCGTGTAACGCCGCACGAATCGTTACCTCGTCGACACACTGCGCCGCCTGCACGCACGGAAACTGCGCGAACATGGCGCTGGACGCGCGGAACCGCGCATCACGGCCGAGACGGCCGAGGGGCTTGACTCAGGGCCTCAGATCGGTTCCATGGCGGCCCGGCGCGCGATCCGCACGCCGCGCACGAGGTCGAAGGTGAGCACCGCGAGTGCGACCCAGACCAGGCCGAATCCGATCCATCGCTCGAGCGGCATGGGCTCGTGCAGCACGGCGACGCCGACCACGAACTGGATGAACGGCGCGAAGTACTGGATGAAGCCCATGTAGGTCAGCGGCAGACGACGGGACGCCGCAGCGAAGAGCAGGAGCGGCACCGCCGTCACGGCGCCCGCGAGGAGCAGCAGCGTCGTGTGCCACACGCTGACGGTGCCGATCGTGAGCCCGGTGGTCATCGCGACGAAGACGAGCTGCACCACCGCGAGCGGCGCGAGCCATGCCGTCTCGAGGGTGAGGCCGGACACCGCGTCGACGTTCGCTCCGATGCGCTTCTTGATGAGGCCGTAGAAGCCGAACGAGAAGGCGAGCACGAGCGCGATCCACGGCAGCGTGCCGTATCCGACGGCGAGCACCGCGACCGCCACGATCGAGATGCCGACCGCGGCCCACTGGGTCGGGTTGAGTCGCTCGCGGAGCACGATCACGCCGAGGAACACCGTGACGATGGGGTTGATGAAGTAGCCGAGCGCGGCCTCCACCACCTGCCCGGTGAGGGTCGCGAACACGTAGGTCTGCCAGTTCACGAAGATGAGCACGCCGGCGAGCCCCATCGTGAGGACGACGCGGCGGTTCCTGATGAGCGCCGCGAACGGACGCCATGCCCGCGTCATGGCGATGAGCAGCGCGCAGAAGACGAGGGAGAGCAGCACGCGCCAGCCCACGATCTCGATCGGGCCGGCGGGCGCCAGCGCGATGAAGTAGACCGGGAGGATCCCCCAGAGCCCGTACGCGCTGATCGCGAAGGCGAGTCCGGCCCGGCTCGCAGGGCCGTGGGCCGGCTTCGGCGCTGGATTCACGGGTTCAGTACGGGACGACACTCGCCAACAGTACGCCGCACTCGGCAGTCGGAGTCACCGGGGCCTGCCCCGTGCCCGGCCGCTGCGGTGACGGAGGCATCCCCGCTCACGACGACGAGGCCCGGACGCCCCGCAGGGCGTCCGGGCCTCGGACGGAACGATGTCGCTCAGCGAACGACGACCGCCAGCACGTCGCGAGCCGACAGGACGAGGTACTCCTCGCCGCCGAACTTCACCTCGGTGCCGCCGTACTTGGAGTAGATCACCTTGTCGCCGACTGCGACGTCGAGCGGGATGCGGTTGCCGTTGTCATCGATGCGGCCCGGACCCACGGCCACGACCTCGCCCTCCTGGGGCTTCTCCTTCGCGGTGTCGGGGATGACCAGACCCGATGCGGTGGTCTGCTCTGCCTCGACCTGCTTGATGACGATGCGATCCTCGAGCGGCTTGATGGAAACCGACACGGTTGACCTCTTTCTTGACGAAGACTGGTTAGCACCCTCAGAGTGAGAGTGCTAAACCGAGTCTAGGGGCGATTTGGCACTCGTGCAACGTGAGTGCCAGAGCGTGCTCCGGTGGGTGCCAGGGCCCCGGAAGTGGCCTGCACCGGGTGCTAGCGTGGCCCGAGTGGACCGCTCCGAGCTCGTCGAACTCCTGTCTGCCGAGGGACTCCGCTTGCTCGACTCCCTCCCCGCCTGGGAGGCGAATGCCGACATCGTGCGCACGGTGGCGCAGCTGCGCGGAGCCGGTCACCCACCCGGACTCGTCGCGACGGTGCTCAGCCAGTCCAAGCTGCGGGCGAAGGCGCGGGCGAAGTTCGGCGAGTTCGCCTCCCGGATGCTCTTCACCGAGACGGGCCTCGAGCAGGCGACCCGCCTGAAGGTGGCCGCCCTGCACGCCGGCCGCTTCGCCAGGGCGGGGGTCGGCCACGTCGCGGACCTCGGCTGCGGCATCGGGGGCGACGCGCTCGCCTTCGCCGCGGTCGACCTGGAGGTGACCGCCGCGGACGCCGATGAGGTCACGGCGGCGATCGCGGCGTACAACCTGACGCCGTTCCCCAAGGCACGCGTGCTGCACGCCAGGGCCGAGGACGTCGCCCTCGGCGGCCTCGGCGGGGCCTGGCTCGACCCCGCACGCCGTACGACCTCCGGCGGCACCACGAGGAGACTCGCGGACGCCGCGGACTACTCCCCCGGCCTCGACTTCGCGTTCGGCCTCGCGGAGCGCCTGCCGGTCGGCGTGAAGCTCGGGCCGGGCACCGACCGCACGGTCATCCCGGCGGACGCCGAGGCGCAGTGGATCTCGGTGGACGGCGACGTCGTCGAGCTCGCCGTCTGGCTGGGAGCGGTGTCGCGTCCCGGCATCGGCCGCTCGGCGCTCGTCATCCGCGGCGAGAGCGCCGCCGAGCTCACCGCCGCGTCCGACAGCGAGGACGCCCCCGTGGGGCCGCTCGGCGGATACCTCTACGAGCCGGACGGCGCGGTCATCCGGGCGCGCCTCATCGGCGACCTGGCGAGGGCGCACTCGGCCTGGATGGCGAGCGCCGGAATCGCCTACCTCACCGCCGACGCCCCGTTCGAGTCGCCGTTCGCACGCGGATTCCGGATCGTCGAGCGCCTGCCCGCCGACGAGCGGCAGCTGCGCCAGGCGCTCGCGGCACGCGGGATCGGCACGCTCGAGATCAAGAAGCGCGGTGTCGACGTCGACCCGGCCGCACTGCGCACGCGCCTGAAGCTGCGCGGCGACGCGAGCGCGACGGTCGTGCTCACGCGCGAGCAGGGGCGCCACGTGGCCCTGCTGGTCGAACGGCTCTGAGGTCCGGGCCGTCCGCGCCTCAGTGGGGCAGTGCGCCGAACACGATCGCGTAGTACCCGATCCAGACGGCGGAGAAGACGAGCCCGGCGACTCCGGTGCCGATACCGGCGAAGGCGAGGGTGCGCCCTTCCTCCTCGCGGCGCAACCCGAGCACCCCGAACACGATGGCCGCGATCGACAGCGGCAGCATCCAGCCCACGAAGAGCGACGCGACGGCGCCGAGCGTGCCCACCACGGCCGCCACCCAGCTGTACACGCGTCGTTGAGTGCGGTCCTCCGCGACGTCCGCCGCGCCGGCCACGGGGTCGGGACGGTGCACGATGAGCAGTTGGCCGGTGGGCAGCGAGCGCAGCTCGCCCGTGTCGAACGGCACGTCGAAATCGCGAAGCACGGGGTCGGCGCGCAGCGTCGGCTCCGCCGGCTCGGCCCCGACCCCGTTCAGCGCGCCGGGCTGTGCCCGAGTGTCGGCATCCGGTTCCGCCGCCCGCCGAACGTCGGGGGCCCCGCCCGCGGGCGGTACCCCCTCGCGATCGGACATCACGCGCCTCAGTAGGTGTAGTCGTACGTGCCGATCCCGGCGAACACGACGCTCCAGAGCACGATCGACAGCAGGCCGATGCCCACGCCGACGAAACCGAGGATGATGCCGGTGAGCCACATGCCCTTGGCGGCCGGTTCCTTCTTCTTGCCGAGGAAGCCGAGCACCACGGCCGCGCCCGGGATGAGCAACTGCATCACACCGCCGACGATCGGGATGAACACCACGAAGAATCCGACGAGACCGACGATGCCCGCGATGAGCGAGATGAGGCTGAGCACGGGCGTCGGCTTCGCGGTCGTCGTGCCGTAGGCGGGAGCCACATAGCCGGGCTGGCCGTAGGCGGACTGCTGGCCGCCGTAGGGAGACTGCTG
>JAPSJU010000302.1 GCA_031178025.1 Agromyces sp.
AGGAAGCGCCGCGGGCGCGGGTCGTCCGGGGTCGGCGCTCGGCGTCGGAGTCGGGGTCGAGGTGGGCGCCGTCGCCTGCACCCGACTCTCGCCCGTGAGCGCGGCGCCCGCGGCGATGGCACCGGCCCCGGCGAGCGCGAACGCGAGCACGGCCGCGACGATCAGGACAGGAACGCGGTGGGCCACCGCGAATCCGCGAACGGCGGCAAGGGATGCGGCGACGCGAGCCCGCGCGCCCCGCGCTGCGGTCGGCGTCCCGGGCGGGCCGTCGTCGCGTCTCGCGGCATCCGTCTCGTCGGTCATCCCCGGGATTCTACGCGCCGCTCCGAGGCGGAACCTGACCGTGCGATGGGCGCGAGCGCGCGTGCTGTCGCCGGCTCACTCCCCGGGGTAGCGCAGGCCGATCTGCTCGCGGATCGCGTCGAGCGTGCCCATGATGGCGATGCTCTCGTCGATCGTCAGCACATCGCCGCGGAGGTTCCGCTCGGCGACCAGTCGCTCGACGGCTTCCGCCTGGAAATGCATGCCGCGACCCGTCACCTCGGAGCGGAACTCCTCGGGCACCGTGCCGTCGGCGAGCACCACGCGGAAGCTCGTCGGGGTGTACCAGACGCCGTCGATCTCGATGCGTCCTTCGGTGCCGAGCACCGAGGCGGTGTTCGGGCCGACGGTGTCGCTCGCGGAGAGGGTCGAGGCGACACGGGCACCGCCGTAGCCGAAGATCGTGGCGATCTGGGCGTCGGCCCCGGTGTCCTTGAACGTCGCGGTCGCCTGGATGGTGAGCGGCGCGCCGAACAGGTCCCATGCGAACGAGATCGGGTAGATGCCCAGGTCCAGGAGCGCCCCGCCACCGAGCTCGAGGGCGTTGATGCGGTGCGCCGGATCGTCGGAGAGCTTCTGGGTGTGATCGGCGATGAGCGTGCGCACCTCGCCGAGGGTGCCCTCCGCGATGATCTCGCGGATCCGCACCATGTGCGGCAGGTACCGCGTCCACATCGCCTCGAGCACGAGCACGCCTCGTTCGGCCGCGAGGTCGGCGATCTCGCGCGCCTCCCGGGCGTTGACGGTGAACGGCTTCTCCACGAGCACGTGCTTGCCCGCTTCGATCACGAGCCGGGCGTTCGCCGCGTGCATCGGGTGCGGTGTCGAGACGTACACGGCATCCACCTCGGGGTCGAGCACGAGGGCCTCGTAACTCCCATGCGCGTTGGGGATGCCGAACTCCGCCGCGAACGCGTCGGCCGACTCCTGCGACCGTGACCCGACCGCCTGCACCGTGAAGCCGTTGAGCGTGAGATCGTTGGTGAAGGCGTGGGCGATGCCGCCCGTCGCGAGGATGCCCCAGCGCAGTCGTTCCGTCATGTCGAGAAGCCTAGCGGCGACCATCGCGTCCGCATTCACCGTCCTCGGCCGACCCCGCCGCCGCATCCAGACACGCGTGGCGAGATGCGTCAAGGGATTGATTCCCTTCGGTCTGCACCACTATTCGTAGATACATGCGGCGCATCTACTACGCAGGCGACCACTTCCTGACCGGCACCGCCATTGCGGAGGCGCTGGTGGCGTACGCCGCAGCCCTTGCACGGCATGATGCCGCGGAAGCGGTCGAGGTTCCGGTTCGCCGCGAGCTCGATGGCCGGGTCGGAGTGGTGAGCTTCCTCGTCGGGCCGGCGAGCCAGATCGTCACTGAGGAGGTGCAGGCGCTCGGTTACGAGGAGCTTCGTGACGACGCACTCGTGGCGCACCTGCGTGAGCGCACGAGAGCGCTCGCGCCGATCCACCCCGTCGCGACCACTGCTGCCGCCGATCACCAGGACGCCGTGGGCTACGACTGGACCGATGAGGTCTAGCGCGACCGCGTCACGGTGCTGAACGGCGTACCGCTACTCGTCGCGGGCCGGACGTGATCCGTCGGGACCGTCGGCGCCCGTTGCGTCGTCCGAGTCCGCCGGGATGGGGAGCAATGCGATGGGAATCCCCGGCCCGATGAGGAGCTCGGCGCGCTGCGGCCGCCCCTCGCCGTGGTTCACTGCGAGCCACGCCGAACGACCGTCGCGCTGCGCCGCGTCGATCTGCGACTTCAGCGCGTCATAGTCGAGCTCACCCACGGAGAACTGGGTCCCGCTGTAGATGATGCCGATCCGCTTCATGGCTCTCGCTCCGCCACCGGGTGGCTCGGCTCCGGCGGCTCGGGCATCAGGTGCAGCCCACTGGGGGAATTCGCCGAGCTCATGAGCAGGTCGATCCAAGCGCGATTGATCGACGGGGCCCGGCCGCCGGCGTACTTGAAATGCAACGGGACCGACGGGTGCAGCCACAACGTGCTCCGGCCGTCGCCGACCGCCGGGTCGTCGCGCCAGCTGAAGTAGAAGGACTCCCCGCGCCGAAGCTTCGCGCCGATCACGAGTTGCAAGTGGGCCAGGACTCGATCCTCGAAGTCGACCGTCAGTGTCGAGTCGTAGGTGAGCTTCCCCACGGGGCCCTCCCATCCTCGAACCGTCCACGCACTCGCTGTGCGGACGTGGTTCAATCACCCTAGCCAGATCGCCGTTCTCACGCCCCCCCTTGACGAGTGACGCGAGGGGAATGCGATCGTGGCGATCGCGGGGAACACGAACGGCCCGAATCCCTTCGGGCCGTTCGTGGAGCGGAGCCGCCTGTGGGAATCGAACCCACGACCTTCTCGTCACGAGTGAGTGCGGGCGAGAAGGCGGCGGCACCGAGCTGGTCCCAGCTTGACCGGGACCGACCGAGACTCGGCGCAGAATTCGTCCACCATCTGTTGACGAATCTCCTTGAGACGCGCCGCCGACTTCGGTTCAAGTGGCTCGACCTCGCCGCGTCCCGCGTTGGACTCCCGAAGCATGCCGCGGTGACATCAGAGCTTCTCGTGGAACTCGCGTTGCGAGGTGGAGGCGCAGCGCACGTCTGAGCTCGGGGAATCGGGGTCAGAGGGCGATTGCCTCTACGACGAAGTACGACGAGCGGGTGGGCAGGACGCGCTCAAGCCGGAAGCCGGC
>JAPSJU010000303.1 GCA_031178025.1 Agromyces sp.
GCCGAACCAGAAAGGTCGTCCATGACCACCTCCGCGACTCCCGAGGCCCCGCCGCAGGGCGGGAAGCCCACCAACGCCGTCGACCGCTTCTTCGAGATCACCCGGCGCGGTTCCACGGTCGGTGCCGAACTGCGCGGCGGGCTCGTCACCTTCGTGACGATGGCGTACATCGTGATCCTCAACCCGATCATCCTCTCGGGCGGCACGGATGTCGCAGGTGAACAGCTCGGGTTCGCCCAGGTCGCGGCGGTGACTGCGCTCACGGCGGGCGTCATGACGATCCTCTTCGGGTTGGTTGCGCGCCTGCCCTTCGCATTCGCCGCGGGGCTCGGCATCAACTCCTTCCTCGCGGTGAGCGTCGTGGGGCAGGTCACCTGGCCCGAGGCCATGGGTCTCGTGCTCATCAACGGGCTCATCATCGTGCTGCTCGCCGCGACGGGACTGCGTCGCCTCATCTTCAACGCGGTGCCCCTCCAGCTCAAGCTCGCGATCACCGTGGGCATCGGCCTCTTCATCGCCTTCATCGGCCTCGTCGACGCCGGCTTCGTCACGGCGACGGGCCTCGGATCCCCGCCCGTCGGCCTCGGCGAGAACGGATCGATCGCCACCGTTCCGACGCTCATCTTCGTGCTCACGCTCGTGCTCACCGGCATCCTCATCGCACGCCGCGTCAAGGGCGCCATCCTCATCGGACTCCTGGCCGGAACGGTGCTCGCGGTCGTGGTCGAGGCGATCTGGGACATCGGTCCGAAGTTCCCGGCGGAGGGCGAGGTGAACCCGGCCGGCTGGGGCCTGTCGGTGCCGGAGCTTCCGGGATCGTGGGTGAGCCTGCCCGATCTCTCGCTCGTCGGCCAGGTCGGCTTCGGCAGCTTCGAGCGCATCGGCGCGCTCGCCGCGCTCATGCTCGTCTTCACGCTCGTCTTCACGAACTTCTTCGACGCCATGGGGACGATGACCGGCCTGTCCCGCGAGGCGGGCCTCGCCGACGCCAAGGGGGACTTCCCCCGGCTGCGGTCGGCGCTCATCGTCGAGGGCGTCGGCGCGGTGGCAGGCGGCGTCACGTCGAGCTCGTCGAACACCGTCTTCATCGAGTCGGGGTCGGGCATCGGCGAGGGTGCGCGGACCGGACTGGCGAACATCGTGACCGGCGGCCTGTTCCTGCTCGCGATGTTCTTCACCCCGCTCACCTCGATCGTGCCGTCCGAGGTGGCCGCCGCCGCCCTTGTGGTCGTCGGTGCGCTCATGATGGCCCAGATCAAGGACATCGATTTCAGCGAGTTCTCGGTGCTGCTGCCCGTCTTCCTCACGATCACCGTGATGCCGCTCACCTACTCCATCGCGAACGGCATCGGCGCGGGGTTCGTCAGCTGGGTCGTGATCCGCTCGCTCTCGGGCAAGGCGAAGGGCATCAGCCCCCTGCTGTGGATCGTGGCGGCGGGGTTCCTCGTCTACTTCGTTCGAGGCCCCATCGAGTCGCTCCTCGGCTGAGCACCGTCACGACGGCGCACGACCGGTCGCCGGGAGCGCACGCCCGAGGGCATCGGGGGGATAGCCCCATGTCGAGGCGGGTGCGGCATCCGTAGCGTGGGATCACACCCAGGAACAGGAGAACCCACCATGTCCACCGCCACTCCCACCCAGCCGCAGGCATCGTTCGCCGAGTCGAACCCGTATGCGAGCCTGCCCGTTGCGGAGACGCGCGGATTCAGCATCGCGAGCCTCGTGCTCGGGCTCGTCTCCATCGTCGCGAGCTCCACCTTCGTCGTCCCGATCGTGGGGCTCGTGCTCGGCCTGATGGCCCTGAAGCGCGAACCGAACTTCCGGACGATGGCGATCTGGGGCATCGTGCTGAACGCCGTCATGCTCCTCGGCGCCGCCCTCGTGACGATCGGCGCGCTCGTGTTCGGCCTCGTGATGCTGCCGTTCGCGTTCCTCTGATCAGCGCCGCCCGAACGGGCCGCGACCCGAGCGGGGTCGCGGCCCGTTCCGTCGCCATGACGCGTGGACGCCGCCGCGGTCAACCGTAGAAGCCGCGCAGGAGCGCCTCGGTACCCCCGATGTGTTCGGCCATGGCCGACGCCGCGTCGTCCGGGTTGCCGCGCAGGATGGCACCGACGATCGCCCGGTGCTGCTCGTCGGAGTGCGAGATGTTCGGCCCGAGCAGCGGGATCCCGTCGAGGAGCTCGTTCACCCGCATCCGCACGTCCGCCACGAGCGGGATGACGCTCGGCGCGCCGATCACCTCGGCGATCAGCAGGTGCAGCCTCGAGTCCGCCATGCGGTACTGGGCGCCCTCGGCGGTGCGGCATTCCTCGTACGCCTGCCACAGCCGCTCGCGGTCCGGTGCGCTCAGCTCCCGCTCCGCGGCGCGGCGCGCCGAGCCCACCTCGATCACGGCGCGGAGGGCGAGCGTGTCCTCGAGCTGCGCGGCGAGCCCGCCGCGGTCGACCTGGTCGTCGCCGTCCTCCGCGCCCGTATGCGACGTCGACGGCAGCACGTCCGAGACGAACGTGCCCCCGTATCGCCCCCGCCTGGCGACCACCCAGCCGGCGTCGGCCAGCGACGCGATCGCCTCGCGGAGCGTGTCGCGGCTCACCTCGAGCATCCCGGCGAGCTCGCGCTCCGGCGGCAGGCGTTCGCCCGGCCCGATGAGCCCGAGCCGGATGGATTGCAGGAGCCGCTGCACGGTCTCCTCGAACGCGTTGGCGGGGCGCGCCGGGGTGAGCAGCAGGCCGGCGCTCAGCACCTCGGCCGAGGCGGTGTCCGCCCTGCCGTCCTCCGGTGTGTGCGCCATGCGTCCGAGCCTAGAGCGGGGTGACGTAGGCGGAGCTGATGCCGCCGTCGACCAGGAACGTCGAGCCGGTGATGAACGACGCGTCGTCGCTCGCGAGGAACGCCACCGCGGCAGCGAGCTCCTCGGGTTCGGCGAAGCGGCCGACGGGGATGTGCACGAGGCGGCGCTGGGCCCGCTCGGGGTCCTTGGCGAAGAGCTCACGGAGCAGCGGCGTGTTGACCGG
>JAPSJU010000039.1 GCA_031178025.1 Agromyces sp.
GTCGGGCACGGAGGTCACCCGCCGAGGATGACGGAGCGGGTGAGGTTGCGCGGCGAGTCGGGATCGAGGCCCTTCGCCCGCGCCCGCTCGAGGGCGACGCGCTGGGCGCGCACGAGCTCGGCCATCGGATCGAGGCGACCCGCCTCGAAGCGCGCACCGGTCGCCTCGACCTGTTCGGCCAGTCCCGTGGGAGCGGGGCCGAACTGCCAGGTCACCCGCCCGGGGGCGGCGATGGCGATCGGACCGTGCCGGTATTCCATGGAGGGGTAGGACTCGGTCCACGACTGCGACGCCTCGCGCATCTTCAGTGCGGCCTCGTGGGCCAGCCCCACCGACCAGCCGCGACCGAGGAAGCTGTACTGCTCCGCGTCCGTGAGCTCGGGGTCGAGCGCCTCGGTGACCGCCTGCTCGGCATCGGCGATGGCCGAGTCGAGCGCCTCGCCGAGCGAGGCGCGGAAGAGGGCGAGCGCCGTCGTCGCGAAGCGGGTCTGCACGACCGAGCGCTCATCGGCGAACGGCATCGTCACGGCGTCGTCGACGAGGCCGACGAGGGGAGACGTGGCATCGCCGATGACGCCGACGGTGCGGACACGCCCGCGCAGGCGCTCGACGAGCTCGAGCACCTCGGTGGTCGTGCCAGAGCGGGTGAGTGCGACGACGGCGTCGTACTCGCGGTCGACGAACGCCTCGGATGCCGCGAATGCGTCGGTCTCGCCGTGGCCGCCGGACTCGCGGAGCCACGCGTACGACTGGGCGATGAACCAGGAGGTGCCGCAGCCCACCACGGCGATGCGCGCTCCGCGCGCCGGGAGCACCTGCTGCTCGGTGCGGAGCTCGACGGCGCGCGCCCAGGTCTCGGGTTGCGAGGCGAGCTCGGCCGCCATGAGTTCGGGTCCGGCCGCGGTCATCAGTCCTCCGTTGTCGTCGTAGTGATTGCAACTGATCATAACCACAATCTTCGATCAGAACGATGATCATTCAGATCGCGCGCCGTCCCCAGAACTCATCGTTGACCATGAGTTAGTTTGTATGGTGTACTAACAAATTACCGGCGCGCAGGTTCCGCGACGGCTGCTCCGCACTCCGTTTCATCGAATCCCCGACCAAGGAGGATGTTCGTGAAGGTGTACCGACGCTCGACCACTCGCACCGCCGGCCTGGCCGCGTTGCTCTCGCTGACCCTGGCATTCCCGGCCCTGGCTGCCCACGCCGCCGTCGCGGCCGAGGATCCGGCTCCGCCTCGAGACCTCGCCCTCGACGGCGTTGCCGTCGCCTCCAGCGAGTTCCCGGATCCGGCGCGCTTCGCTGCCGCGTTCGCCAACGATGGGGATGCATCGACACGGTGGGGGTCGGACTACACCCACGGCGCCGAGGAGCCGTCCTACCCGCACAGCGACCATGATCCGACCAATGACTGGATCACCATCGAACTGGCCGAGCCGAGCGAGATCGCCCGGGTGACGTTCAACTGGCAGGACGCGTACGCCCGCCGCTACGACGTCCAGGTGTCCAGCGATGGTGCCGCGTGGACGACCGTCGCCGCAATCGAGGACGGTCGGTCCGGGATCCGCGACATCGACGTCGACGTGGCGGGGCCCGTCTCCTTCGTGCGGATGCAGGGGCGGGAGGCGTCGCCATGGGGCTACTCCCTCTTCTCCTTCGAGGTGTGGGATCGCGTCGTGGAGGAACCGGCACCCGATCCGTCCGAGTGGGAGTACGGCACCGACGTCGCGCGGTCGGCCGTGGCGACCGCTGCCACCGTCTACACCGGCAACCCCACTCGATTCGCCGCGGCCAACGCCGTCGACGGGGCGTCAGGGACACGCTGGGGCAGTGACTATCCCCGCGACGGCGTGACCGAACCGCCGGCGAGCTCGCACGACCCCTCGGCGGATTGGCTCCAGGTCGAACTGGCCGAGCCGTCCCCGGTGTGGAGCGTGATGATCAACTGGGAGACCGCGCGACCTGCCGAGTACCTGGTGCAGACCTCGTCCGACGGCGTCCAGTGGGTGACCGTGAAGAAGCAGGTCGGAGTGGCTCCCGGACGGATCGAGCACGTGCTCGGCCTCACCACCCCGGTCTCGTACGTCCGCATGCAGGGCATCGCGCCCGCCACGGTCTTCGGCTACTCGATCTGGGACTTCGAAGTGTGGTCGGGGCCGAAGCCGCCTCCGGCGCCGGGCGGTGAGGTGCTTCCCGCACCGGTGTCACTGACGGAGGTCGAGGGGGACCCGTTCGTGCTCGACCGCGACACGCGCATCGTCGCATCCGACGAAATCGCCGCCGACGAAGCCGAGAAGCTCGCGGCCGACCTGCGCCCCGCCACGGGGTACGCGCTTCCCGTCAGCATCGGTGCGGCCGGGGACGGAGACATCTCGCTGGTCCTGGCGGATGATGACGGACCGGCCGATTCGGAGCTCGCCCGAGCAGAGGGGTACGAGCTCCTGGCAGCATCCGACGGCCTCACGATCGAGGCGGCAACCGCCCACGGCCTGTTCAATGGCGGACGCACGATGCTGCAGCTGCTGCCGGCCGAGATCGCGGGTGACGCCGTACGACCCGGCCCCTGGGTCATCGAGCCCACCGAGGTCGTCGACTACCCCCGCTACGAGCATCGGGGGGTCATGCTCGACCCCGCGCGCAACTTCATCGAGGTCGACGGGGTGCGAGGCATCATCGACGCGCTCGCCGACATGAAGGGCAACCGCCTGCACATGCACCTCACGGACGACCAGGGCTGGCGCATCGAGATCGAGTCCTGGCCGCGACTGGCGGAGATCGGGGGAGCGACCTCCATGCCCGGTGGTGCGACGGGCTACTACACGCAGGAGCAGTTCGCGGAGCTCGTCGCCTACGCGGCCGAGCGGCACGTCGAGGTGATCCCCGAGATCGACCTGCCCGGCCATTCGAGTGCGGCCATCGCAGCGTACCCCGAGCTCTCATGCGGATCGTCCAACACCGTCTGCACCACGTCGGAGACGGTCGACCGATTCATCAACGACGTCCTCGAGGAGGTCGGTTCGCTGACGCCCTCGGAGTACTTCCACATCGGTGGCGACGAGTCGATCTCCGGCCAGCCGTACATCGATTTCATCAAGAAGCTCGAGGGATTCGTCATCGACCACGGCAAGCGCATGGTCGGATGGACGCCGCTGCCGATGGCCGGCCTCGATGAGAGTTCCGTGCACCAGTACTGGCGGGACCAGAGCTTCGAGATGGAGCCGTGGTGGTTCGACAACGAGAACGACGTCATCCTCTCGCCGACGTCGCGGGCCTACCTCGATTACCCGTATCCGGTATTCGACACGCGGACGACCTACGACTGGGACCCGACGCACGTGGTCGATGACTACCTCTCCCTCAGCCTGCAGTCGTTCGGGCTGAAGGACGAGAACGTGATCGGCATCGAGGGTCCGGCATGGGGCGAGAACAACCACGGAGGGGCGGTCGACGTCGAGCACAAGGTCTTCCCCCGCATCGCGGCGCTGCTCGACCTCGCATGGTCGCCGCGGGAGCGGACGGGAGACCCGGAGTCGTTCTTCCAGCGACTCGCGCTGCAGGGCCCGCGCTGGCAGTTCTCGGGAACCAACTTCTGGCCCGACCCCGACGTGCAGTGGACGTCGACGGCAGCCGGTTCGGCATTCACTGCGCCGGATTCGCCGGCCGCCGTCGTTGACCGGACGCCGGGTACGCGAGTGACGGTGAGCCCCGGCGATGCAGGGCGCACCCTGCAGATCGACGGATCGGTCGCCACGATCGCCTCGCCGACGTGCGCGCTCGGCTCGTTCACCGCGGCCATCGACTGGGGAGACGGGACCACCTCCGACGGCCTCATCACGGGAAGCGACGCGCATGGCAAGCTCGGCAACTCGCTCTTCCAGGTGACCGGCACGCACCGATACGTCGGGGTGGGCACATGGAATGGCGAGGTCACGATCAGTGGACCGGACGGATGCTCGTGGAAGGTTCCCCTCCGCGTCGCGATCAGCACCGGCCACCCGGCCCCTGATCGCGAGTAGCTCCCCAGCCACCCGGCGTGCGAGGCGCACTCGCGCGCCGGGTGGCGCTCTGAAACGAGGACCATGACGACATTGGATCGGGCGGGTGCGCTTCGTGCGACCCGCAAGGTGCTTCCCGAGCACGCGCGCGCGCACAACCGCTCGCTGCTGCTGCAGTTGCTCTATCGGAACGGAGGGCAGTCGCGGGCCGACCTCGCGCGCGCATCCGCCCTGACGAAGGTGACCGTCTCCGACCTCGTCGCGGAGATGCTCGCGGAGGGTCTTGTCGTCGAGACCCGGCAGCGGACCTCGACGGGACCCGGGAAGCCGGCGGTCGAGCTCGACATCCCACGAGAGCGCTGGCAGGTCATCGCCGTCGACCTCTCGGGCGCGGACGAGTTCGAGGGCGCCGTGCTCGACCTGGACGGCACGGTGATCACGCGCGCATCGGTGCCGAGGAACGAGGCGACGGGCTCCTTCGCGCTCACGGTGGCATGCGACCTCGTCGACGAGCTTCGTGCCCGGGCGACGGCGCCCGTGCTCGGCATCGGCGTCGGTTCCCCGGGCATCGTGGACCTCGACGGCGTGGTGCTCTCCGCCCCGAACCTCGGCTGGATCGACGTGCCGATGCGGGCCGTGCTCGCCGAGCGGACCGGCCTGCCCGTCCGCGTGGCGAACGACGCCAATGCGGCGAGCCTCGCCGAGCACAGCTTCGGCGCTGCGGCCCATGACCTGCTGCTCCTCAAAGTCGGACACGGTGTGGGCGCGGCGGTGCTGGCGAACGGTCGGCTGGTGCACGGCAGGCGTTTCGCGGCCGGCGAGATCGGACACGTCATCGTCGGCACCGACGTCGCCGGTCCGCTCTGCGCCTGCGGCCGCCACGGGTGCCTCGAGGCCTGGCTCGCGGTGCCCCGACTGGAGGCGAGGCTCGCGGACGCTCCGGATGAGGAAGCGGCTCGTGAGGTGCTGCGGGAATGCGGGCGTCGTCTCGGCTTCGCCCTCGCTCCGGTGGTGGGCACCCTCGGACTCACCGACGTCATCGTGAGTGGGCCCGCGCACCTGCTCGACGGGACGCTCCTGGAGGCTGCGCGTGACGTCCTGCGGAGCCGGCTGCTGCCCGATTTCTTCGACGGACTGCAACTGCGGCTGACCGATCAGGGACCGGATATCGTGCTCCGCGGAGCGCTCGTGCTGGTGCTCGACGGCGTGCTCGGCATCTCCTGATGTCCGATTTGTAAAGGCCGGTAACGAATTGATCAACGTGCTTGACGCAGCCCCCGTGACACGACAGGATTCCTGCAAGTCAATGACGCATTGTGATCGTTTAACGGCGAAAACACGCAATACAATTCATATCTTGACTCAGCGCGGCGCCACGGTGCGTCTGGGTCGGCCGTCCCGGGTTCGAGGCGGAGCATGCAACACCGAGAAGTGAGGAACACATCGTGAGGAAGACACATCGCATCGGAGCAGCGGTCGCCATCGCGGCGAGCGCGACGCTCGCACTCGCATCGTGCGGTTTCGGCGGCGGCGGCGGCAACGGCGGCGATGACGCCTCCGGAACCACCCTCGACCTGCTCGTGCCGAGCTACTCCGACAACACCCAGGGTCTCTGGGAGGACGTCATCGCCGGGTTCGAGGAGGAGAACCCCGACATCACCGTGAACCTCGAGGTGCAGTCGTGGGACAACCTCGAGAGCGTCATCGCCACGAAGATCCAGGGCGGCGAGGCACCCGACATCTACAACGGCGGCCCCTTCGCGGGCTTCGCCGCCGACGGTCTGCTCTACGACGTCGAGGAGGTCACCTCGCCCGAGACGTTCAGCGACTTCCAGGAGTCGTTCATCGCGAACGAGCAGCTCGAGGGCACCACCTACGCCCTCCCGTT
Source organism: Agromyces sp. (assembly GCA_031178025.1). Classification (GTDB taxonomy): domain Bacteria; phylum Actinomycetota; class Actinomycetes; order Actinomycetales; family Microbacteriaceae; genus Agromyces. Next base: position 5,887 of record JAPSJU010000039.1, read on the forward strand.
CATCGCATCGGCGCGCGCCCTCTTCGTGAACAACGCCCTGCTCGAGCAGGCGGGCGTCGCTGCACCGCCCACCGACTGGGACGAACTGCTCGACGCCGCGACGAAGGTCTCCGCGCTCGGCGGCGGCGTCGCGGGCTACGGCATGCCCCTCGGCTCCGAGGAGGCGCAGGCCGAGGCGGCCGTGTGGCTCTGGGGCGGCGGCGGCACCTTCGGCGACGAATCCGAGATCACCATCGACGACCCCTCGAACCTGCCCGGTGCCGAGCAGATCAAGAAGATGATCGATGCGGGCGCGACGCAGGCCGACCCCGGCTCCACCGACCGCTCGCCGCTCATGGACATCTTCATCCAGGGCAAGATCGGCATGCAGGTCGGCCTCCCGCCGACGGTCGGGCAGATCGAGGAGAACAACCCCGAGCTCGACTACTCCATCGTGCCGATCCCGACCCAGGACGGCAGCCCGATGACCGTCGGCGTGGCCGACCAGCTCATGGCGTTCCAGAACGACGGCGACAAGCAGGAGGCGATCACCGCGTTCTTCGACTACTTCTACTCCGCCGACGTGTACGTGCCGTGGGTGCAGGCCGAGGGCTTCCTGCCGGTGACGAAGTCGGGCGCAGAGCAACTCGCCGGTGAAGAGGCGCTCAAGCCCTTCCTCGACGTACTGCCGGATGCGAAGTTCTACCCCAGCACGAACGCCAAGTGGTCGGCAGCGGATGCCGCGTTCAAGTCGCTCTTCGGTCAGCTCCAGACGAAGCCGGCGCAGGACGTGCTCACCGAGATCCAGGCACAGGTCGACGCGGGCTGACCCGCCGTTCCGTTCGCAACACTCCGGAGGGATCGGTGACCACCGAACCATGAGCACCACATCCGATGCGTCACCGGTCGAGGCGGGGGCGGCCATGAGCCGCTCCCGCCCCGGCGGGGCCGAGCCCCGCACGGGCCGGCCCCGTCAGGGGTGGCGGGACACCGTCGCCGCCCTGCCCTGGATCGGCCCCGCCCTCATCCTCATCTTCGGCGTGGTGCTGTTCCCGGCCGTCGTCATGTTCGTCAACTCGACCCGCGACATCTCGATCTCGGGCGTCGACAAGGGCTCGGTCGGCCTCGACAACTACGTCGAGGTCTTCTCGTTCCCGTACTTCTGGCCCATCTTCGTGCGCACGATCGTATGGGTGGTGGTCGTCGTCGCGGCGACGGTCGTCATCTCGCTCGGACTCGCGCAGATCCTCAACAAGGCCTTCCCCGGCCGGCGCATCGTCCGCCTCGCCGTCATCATCCCGTGGGCGGCATCCGTCGTCATGACGACGATGGTCGTCTACTACGGGCTGGAGCCGTACTTCGGCATCATCAACACCTTCCTCGTCGATGTCGGCCTCGTCGACACGCCGGAGGGCTACGGCTGGACCCGCAATCCCGACACCGCGTTCGCCTGGTCGATCGTCGTCGCGGTCTTCGTGTCGTTGCCGTTCACGACGTACACGATCCTCGCGGGACTGCAGACGGTACCCGGCGAAGTGCTCGAGGCGGCGAAGATGGACGGCGCGGGCCCCGCGCGCACCTACTTCGGCGTCGTGCTGCCGCAGCTGCGGAGCGCGCTCGCGGTCGCGGTGCTCATCAACATCATCAACGTCTTCAACTCGCTGCCGATCCTGAAGGTCATGACCGGCTCCATCCCCGGTTACGACGCGGACACGATCATGACGCTGATCTTCAAGTACATCCAGAACCAGCACAAGGTCGACGTCGCGAGCGCCCTGTCGGTCGTCGCCTTCGTCATCGTCATCGTCATCGTCGCCGTGTACGTGCGCGTCGTGAAGCCCATGAAGGAGATCTGACCCGTGGCCATCACCGTCGCCGCTCCGGGCCTGGAGCCGATCGAGGCGCCCACGCCGTCCGGTCGCCGTCGCACGTACACCGAGGACCAGGTGCCGCTCGGCAAGCTCATCGTGCGCATGCTCGCGGGCCTCATCGTGCTGCTGGTCTTCATCCTGCCGTACACGATCATGTTCTTCGGCTCGGTGAAGACGAAGGCGCAGATCCGCTCCGTCGACCCCACCTACTTCCCCACGGAGTGGCACTGGGAGAACTACCTCAACATGTGGTCGACGCCCGAGACGCCGCTCGTGCAGAACCTGATCTCCACGATCGTCATCTCGGTGTTCGCGACGCTGCTCGTGCTGCTCGTCGCGATGCCGGCCGCGTACTACACCGCCCGGTTCGCGTTCCCCGGTCGCATGGTGTTCCTCTTCCTCGTGATCGTGACGCAGATGCTGCAGCCCGCCGTGCTCACGTCGGGGCTCTTCCGCCAGTTCGTGGCGCTCGATCTCATCGACACGTGGGCGGCGATGATCTTCATCAACGCCGCCTTCAACCTCTCGTTCGCCGTGTGGATCATGCACTCCTTCTTCGCCGGGGTGCCGAAGGAGGTGGACGAGGCTGCGCAGATCGACGGCGCGGGGCGACTCGCGGTGCTCTTCAGGATCAACCTGCCGCTCGTATGGCCTGGGATCGTGACGGCGATCGTCTTCACGTTCGTCGCCTGCTGGAACGAGTTCGCCGCCTCGCTGGTCATCCTCTCCACCGCGGGCAACCAGCCGCTCTCCGTGGCGCTCACGAAGTTCGTCGGCCAGTACGAGACGTCCTGGCACTACGTGTTCGGCGTCTCGATCGTCGCGATCATCCCGGTCGTCGTGCTCTTCATGCTCATCGAGAAGCGCCTGGTCGGGGGCCTCACCGCGGGCAGCGTCAAGTAGCGCCGGCCGGGCCGCCGGGGCGCCGGGGCGAACCGTCCCGGCGGGGGCGACCCGTCAGCGTGCCGCAGCGGATGCCGCGATGGCGCGCGCCGGCGTCGCCGCGTGCCCGCCGACGGCGACCCATGGCACGCCGGCGATGCGGTGATACGCGATGCCCAGCACATCGAGGTGCGTGCCGAGCGTGGCAAGCCGCTCGGCGAAGTCCAGGAAGTCGCGCGGCGCGGCGGCGGGCGACCATGCGATCTCGGCGATCGCGGCCAGCCGCGGGAACACCATGAACTCGAGCTCGGGCACCGTCGCGATCGTCTCGGTCCAGAGCGGTGCCTCGATGCCGAGGAGGTCGTCCTCGCGAAGTCCGGGCACGATCGCGGCGGGCTCCCACCCGTAGGCGGCCTCGAGCGAGGTCGTGCCGGCCCAGTCCAGCCCGAGCGGCCGCCCCGTGGGACCGACGGGCTCGCCGGGATACGTCATGTCGAGGTAGGCGGCGTCGGCGGGCGAGAGGATGATGCTGCCGCCCTGCTCGACGAAGGAGCGGGCCAGCGCGGCTGCCTCGGGATCGGCTTCGACGCGGCCCCAGTACTGCCCGATCGTGCCGGCAGGCAGCTCGGTGGAGGCGCCGAGCTCATGCCAGCCGATGATGGTCTTGCCCGTCGCCGCGGCGGCGCGCGTCATCCGGCGCACGAGGTCCAGGTAGTCCTCGTGCGGTGTGGAGAGCGGTTCGTCGCCGCCGAGGTGCAGCCACGGGCCGTGCGTCAGCTCGGCGACCTCGCGGGTGACGTCCGCGAGGAACCGATCGGTGGCCTCGGCCCGCTCGGGTGACGCGCTCAGCGTGCTGAAGCCGACCGCGACGCCGTCGTACGGCGCGGGAGCGAGGCCGTCGGGATTGAGTTCGGGGTAGGCGCTCAGCGCGGCGTTCGTGTGCCCCGGCAGGTCGATCTCGGGCACGATCGTGACGAAGCGCTCGGCGGCGTGGGCGACGATGCGCCGGTAGTCGTCCTTCGAGTAGAAGCCCGCGCCGTCGCCGCCGACCGACGTGGCGGCACCGATCCCGGTGAGCTCGGGCCACGAGTCGATCTCGATCCGCCACCCCTGGTCGTCGGTGAGGTGCAGGTGCAGGACGTTGAGCTTCAGCAGGGCGATGCGGTCGATGAAGTCGAGCACGTCGTCGACGGGGAAGAAGTGCCGCGCGACATCCAGCATGGCGCCGCGGTAGGCGAACCGGGGCGCGTCGGCGACGGAGACCGCCGGCGCGGTCCAGCCGCCGGGCGGCGGGGCACCGGGTGCGGCTCGACGGATCTCGGCGGGAAGGAGCTGCTGCAGCGTCTGCGTTCCCCAGAAGAGACCGGCTGCCTCGGCCGCCTCGATGCGCACGCCGCGCGTGCCGCATTCGAGGGCGTAGCCCTCCGCCTCGGTCTGCAGACGGGGCCCGCCGCGCACGAGCAGCGCGATGTCGGATGCCGCGGCGTCGGCGTCGCCGGCCCCCGCGACGACCGGGAGCCGGAATCCCGTGGCAGCACGGAGCACACGCCCGAGCGTCTCCGCCACCTCGGAGGCACCGGGTCCGCGTGCGACCAGACGCGTGGCCTCCGTGAGGCGGAAGGTGGTCGCATCCGCGTGCACCTCCAGCGTGGCGGGGGCGGGGATGATGCCGGTCACGCGGTCTCCGTTCTCCTCGGTCGGCGACACGGCGCGACTCGTCAGGAATCCTTACGAACTATCGTGCGTCCATCCTGCCATGCATCGCCCTCCCGTGACGGAGCGAGACGGGCACGACGTCGCGCTCGGCATCGGTTGCTATGCTTGCGAGCGTCGCGACTGGCGTTGAGATGGATACCATCGGGGAGCGACTGGCACGGACCGACCGCACGCCTGGGCCGGTACGCAGACCTCGGCGCTGGCGCGCGCGAGGCAGCACCCCATCAGGTCCGAGTCATACATAAGGAGCCAGTCTTGGCCGAATCCGTCTTCAATGCCCCGCTGTCCGAGGTCGACCCCGAGATCGCCGACGTTCTCGAGAAGGAGCTCGGACGCCAGCGCGATTACCTCGAGATGATCGCGAGCGAGAACTTCGTTCCGGTCTCGGTGCTGCAGTCGCAGGGGTCCGTCCTCACCAACAAGTACGCCGAGGGCTACCCCGGCCGCCGCTACTACGGGGGCTGCGAGTACGTCGACATCGCCGAGTCGCTCGCGATCGAGCGGGCCAAGTCGCTCTTCGGCGCCGAGTACGCGAACGTGCAGCCGCACTCCGGCGCCACCGCGAACGCCGCCGTGCTCTCGGCCATCGCGACGCCCGGCGACACGATCCTGGGCCTCGAGCTCGCCCACGGCGGCCACCTCACGCACGGCATGCGGCTCAACTTCTCGGGCAAGCTCTACAACGCCGTGTCCTACGGCGTCGATCCCGAGACGTTCCTCGTCGACATGGACGTCGTGCGCGACAAGGCCCTCGAGCACAAGCCCCAGGTCATCATCGCCGGCTGGTCGGCGTATCCCCGCCACCTCGACTTCGCCGCGTTCCGTGCGATCGCCGACGAGGTCGGCGCGAAGCTCTGGGTGGACATGGCGCACTTCGCGGGTCTCGTCGCCGCCGGCCTGCACCCCTCGCCGGTTCCCCACGCCGACGTCGTCAGCTCGACCGTGCACAAGACCATCGGCGGCCCGCGCTCGGGCTTCATCGTCTCGCGGGACACCGAGCTCGCCAAGAAGCTGAACTCGAACGTGTTCCCCGGCCAGCAGGGCGGACCGCTCATGCACGTGATCGCCGCGAAGGCGACGGCGTTCAAGATCGCGGCATCCGCCGATTTCAAGGACCGCCAGGAGCGCACGATCCGCGGGGCCCAGATCCTCGCAGCCCGCCTGACCGCCGACGACTCCCGGGCGGCCGGCGTCGATGTCCTCACGGGCGGCACCGACGTGCACCTCGTGCTCGCCGACCTCCGCAACTCGAAGATCGACGGCCAGCAGGCCGAGGACCTGCTGCACGAGGCGCTCATCACCGTGAACCGCAACGCCGTGCCGTTCGACCCGCGCCCGCCGATGGTGACCTCGGGCCTGCGCATCGGCACGCCGGCCCTCGCGACACGGGGCTTCGGCGACGAGGAGTTCACCGAGGTCGCCGACATCATCGCGCTCACCCTGCAGGGCGAGGCGGATGTCGCGGCGCTGCGCTCCCGTGTCGAGGCCCTCACGGCGGCGTTCCCGCTGTACCCCGGCCTGCAGCAGTAGGGAGCGCCATGACCGCGATCACCCTCGACGGCGTCGCCACGGCGACGGCCGTCAAGAACGAGCTCGCATCCCGCATCGGGCGCCTCCGTTCGCACGGCGTGGTACCGGGTCTCGGCACGCTGCTCGTCGGCGAAGACCCCGGTTCACGGGCGTACGTGGCGGGGAAGCACCGCGACTGCGCCGAGGTGGGCATCGAGTCGATCCGGGTCGACCTGCCGGCGTCGGCCACGACCCGTGACGTGCGGGCGGCGATCCGCGACCTCAACGCGGCGTCCGAGGTCACGGGCTACATCGTGCAGCTCCCGCTCCCCGCCGGCCACGATGAGAACGCGATGCTCGAGCTCATCGACCCCGACAAGGACGCCGACGGCCTGCATCCGACGAACCTCGGCCGGCTCGTGCTGGGCATCGAGGGCGAGCTGCACTCGCCCCTGCCGTGCACGCCGGCGGGCATCGTCGAGATGCTCCGCAGGTACGACGTGCCGATCCGCGGCAGGCATGTCACGGTGATCGGCCGTGGCCTCACGGTGGGGCGGCCGCTCGGATTGCTCTTCACGCGGAAGGGCCTCGACGCGACCGTGACCCTCACCCACTCCCGCACCGAGGACCTGGCGGCCGAGGTGCGTCGCGCCGATATCGTCGTCGCGGCCGTCGGGGTGCCGCACCTGGTGCAGCCCGAGTGGATCAGGCCGGGCGCCGCGGTGCTCGACGTCGGCATCACGCGCGTCGAGAACGAGGACACGGGCAAGGGCACGCTCACGGGCGACGTCGACCCGCGCGTCGCCGAGGTGGCGGGGCACCTCTCACCGAACCCCGGCGGGGTCGGCCCGATGACCCGCGCGATGCTGCTCGCGAACGTCGTGAAGGCCGCGGAGTTGCGCCTGCACCACTA
>JAPSJU010000304.1 GCA_031178025.1 Agromyces sp.
GAACGGCACCTCCCATCGCAGCCGGACACGCGATCCGTCGGCGACGATGACCCGTGCGGCAGCTCGGGTCGCTTCATTCCCGCGCTGCGACCGGCGTGGGGACATCCATCCCGCATGCCTCTTGTGATTGGTCAACCGGTTTGACAGACTGTTCGGCATGCGTTCTTGAGAAACCGCTTTCTCGCGCTCGATGATGAGAGGACGATCAATGTCGCCGAAAAGAACAGGGCCCGGCACGGGCGCCGCCACCCTCGCCGCAGCGGCCGTGATGGTGCTGCTCTCCGCATGCGCCTCGCAGGCGCCGGCCGACGGCCCGCAGGTGGCCCTCGACCCGGATGAGGAGGTCTCGATCTCGTTCACCTTCTGGGGCAACGACGTACGCGCCGACCTCTACGACCAGGCCATCGCGGCGTTCGAGGACGAGTATCCGCAGGTCGATGTCGAGGTGCTCTTCCTCGCACCGCAGGACTACTGGGAGAAGCGTCAGGTCGAAGCCGCCGGCAGCGGCCTGCCCGACGTCGTCACGATGGACCTCGCCTACCTGCGGCAGTACTCGCAGAACGGCGCCCTCCTCGACCTCGGTCCCTATCTCGGCACGACGATCCGGACCGACGGACTCGACCCGCAGGTCCTCGAGTCCGGCGTCGTCGACGACGTCACGAGGGCGCTCCCCCTCTCGACGAACTCCTGGGGCATGTTCCTCAACACGACCGCCCTCGACGAGCTCGGCATCGAGGAGTTCGACGGCGGCACGTGGGACGAGTACTACGACTGGATGGCCGACGTGAGCGCCGCCGGCGCGAGCGCGGGCAAGGAGATCTGGGGCGGCGTCGACCCGTCGACGCGATTCACGAACTTCGAGCTCGCCCTCCGGGCCCAGGGCAAGGAGCTGTTCGATGACGACGGCGTTCCCGGCTTCGATGAGGACGACCTGCGCGCCTTCTGGGAGCGAGCGGCGCAGGCGCGCGAGGACGGTGCGTTCATCCCGCAGCAGCGCATCGAGGAGGTCTCCCCGCTCACCGCGTTCGACGCGGCCCTGACGGCGAGCGATACGACGTGGGACAACAGCGGCTCGGGCTTCCTCGGCAACCTCGGCGACGGCTACGAGATCAGCCTGGTCGCGCCGCCGCTCGACGAGCCCGACGGCAAGGACCTCTATCTCAAGGCATCGCAGATGTACTCGATCGCCGCCAACAGCGAGCACCCGGCTGCCGCCGCGACCCTGATCGACTTCCTCGTGAACTCGCCGGAATCGGGCGAGATCTTCGGCACGAACCGCGGCCTGCCCGCCTCGAAGACGGCGCTCGAGGCCGCCGAGCTCGATCCCATGAGCCAGGCGATCGTCGACTACGAGGAGTCGATCGGCGACCGGCTCGGCGCCGCCCCGCCCGTCCCCGTCGTCGGCTACGGCGGACTGCACGAGAAGTTCCGCCAACTCGGCGAAGAGGTCAACTACGGCACCCTGACGGTCGATGACGCGGTGTCGCAGTTCTTCGGCGAGATGGACGTCATCCTCAACGGCTGACGTCCCGGGGCCCGGGCACTCGCGCCCGGGCCCCGCCTTCGACACGACCCCGCTCACGCTCTCGATGCGAAGGACCCAGCATGGACGCGACTCGCTCGCACCGGCCACGGCTCGGCATCCAGGGCCCCGTGCTCGCCTTCCCGGACGCCTGGGCCGGCGAGGCCTCGGAGGCCATCATGCGCACGGGCACCGGAGTGCGCCTGGCCTCGCAGGACCCGGCACCGACCCCGCAGCAGTTCGTCGCGTGCCTCGCCGACCTCGGCGCGGAGGTCTACGTCCACCACGTCATCCCGACGGCGCCGCACGTCACCGGGCTGTTGCGGGACCTCGGCGGCGCCGGGATCGACCTGGTCCTCGGCAACGAGTACGGCAATATCAACGGGCCCCACGTCGAGGGCACCAACCGGTTCGACCTTCCGTCCGACGTCGTCCGCGAGGCCGCCGCAGCAGGGCGTCTCGTCGGCGTGCTGTACGACGAGCCCGAGCATCTCCAGATCCACGCCGACCAGTACCGCAAGGACGTGCACCTCCCGCACTTCGGAGACACCGACGGGATGTCGACGGATGACGCGATCGCGACGATCGACGCGACCGTGCGGTCGATCGTCGCGGAGGTCGCCGAGTCGGGCGGGGCCGACATCCCCGTCCTCTCCGAGCAGGTCTTCCCCGTGTTGTTCCATACGCTCGCGCGTGCCGGCATGACCCCCGCACCGAAGGTGATGAAGGAGTCGTTCCAACCCCTGCAGCTCTCGACCGCGCTCGGTGCGGCGGTGCAGTACGGCCGCGACCTCTGGGTGTGCGCCGATCTGTGGGGGCCCGACATCGGACCGTGGTTCACGCGCGCCCCCGGCTTCCCCGGCCACCCACCCGCCGAGTTCGCCTCGGCGCTGCGCATGGCGTACCTCTTCTCACCCTCGACCCTGTTCGTCGAGAACGTCGACGTGCTCGTCCGTCATCACGGCGACGGGGTCTTCGCCGACACGGAGTTCGGCGACGTGTGGCGCGAGTTCGTCGGCGACTTCGTGCCACGGCATCCCCTCTCCTGGAGCCACCGCGACGCCACCGCCGACATCGCCCTGATCCACGCCGAGGACAGCGACTTCGGCCGGGGCGAGCGCCCGTTCGGCAACCGGCGTGCGGACGTGCCCGGCACGGCGAAGAGCGTCTTCGCGGCATGGAACCTGCTGACCCACGGCGCGACCCCCTCGCACGGCAGCTGCCAGCACATCCCGGGATACGACTTCCCCCGGCACCGGCTCAACGACATCCCGCGCGACGAGTTCCCGCTGGAGTCGGCCGCGTCCACGGCGACCGCCACCCACGGCCTGTTCCAGCCGGCCCGCAACGTCCTCGTCTTCGATGAGCTGGTGAGCGACCGGCAGCTGGGCGACCCACGGCTCATCCTCGTCGCGGGCAGTCGCCTCCCTGCGACGACCCGCGCGATGCTGCGCGCCCG
>JAPSJU010000305.1 GCA_031178025.1 Agromyces sp.
AGTCCGGAGACGCGCTCGGTGTGGTTCGTGACGGGCTCAGCGCCCTCTTCGAATCCCGGGAGGAATCCGTTCAGCTGGGCCTGCGTGCATCCGGCGAGGACGAGGCTGAGCGACGCTGCGATCGGGACTGCAGCCCATCGGAGACGGCGATTGTGGCGCACCGGTGACCTTTCGGGAGACTCGAAGGCGCTCCACAACGAAGCGCGATGATCATCCCTAGCCTACTCCGACTCCGCACCCCGGGTGTGCACGGGGCGCCGGTGTCGGCAGCGCGTCACCGCGCGATCCGGGCGCCGATCGGCTGGGACGACGAAGGGAGGCCGCGGATGCGGCCTCCCCTCGGAGCGATGTGCGAACGCGTCAGTGGAACGAGTCGCCGCAGGCGCAGCTGCCCTGCGCGTTCGGGTTGTCGATCGTGAAGCCCTGCTTCTGGATCGTGTCCTCGAAGTCGATCGATGCGCCGTCGAGGTAGGGCACGCTCATCTTGTCGACGACGACCTCGACGCCGGAGAAGTCGACGACGGCGTCGCCGTCGAGCAGCCGCTCGTCGAAGTAGAGCTGGTAGATGAGTCCGGAGCATCCGCCGGGCTGCACCGCGACGCGGAGGCGAAGGTCATCGCGGCCCTCCTGCCCGAGGAGGCTGCGGACCTTGTCGGCAGCGGTCTCGCTCAGCTTCACGCCGTGCGCGGTCTCGATGATCGTGTCGCTCATGTCTCTCCTCGATGCGTCAGGGAACGCGGATTCCCTCCAATGGTAACCGCCGCGGCTGCGTGAACGCCCCGAAGCCGTCAGCCGAGCGTCCTCGCGTCGAGCCGAGCGAGGAAGAGCGCCTCGCTGAGCAGGGCCCGCTTGAAGACGCCGAGGTGCAGCGACTCGTTCGGGCTGTGGGCGCGCGAGTCGGGGTCCTCCACCCCGGTCACGAGGATCTGGGCGTTCGGGAACTCCGCGACGAGCTCGGCGATGAAGGGGATGGAGCCCCCCACGCCCACCTCGACGGGCGCCTTGCCCCACGCCTCGGTCATCGCCACTCGGGTCTCCTCGACCGCCCATCCGCTCGTGTCCACGAGGAAGGCCTGCCCGGTGTCCGGCTCTTCGAAGGTGAGGTGGGCGCCGAACGGCGCGTGCGCCTCGAGGTGGGCCCGGATCGCCTCGAACGCCTCGATGACGTCCTGGCCGGGTGCGACCCGTGCGCTGATCCGGACGCGCACGCCCGGGACGAGGGTGTTCGAGGCGTTCGCGACATCGGGTGCGTCGATGCCCGTCACCGTGATCGACGGCTGCGACCAGATCCGGGAGAGGATCGGGCCGTTCCCGATCGGCGAGACCCCGTCGAGGAGCCCTGCTTCGGCGCGCAGCTGCGCCTCGTCGTAGTCCGGCGTCTCGAGGCCGGCGCTGCGCAACCCGTCGACGGCCACCGAGCCGTCCTCGTTCCACAGCGAGTCGAGGAGGCGGATCGCCGCGAGCATCGCGTCGGGCGCCGCTCCCCCGTACATGCCGGAGTGCGACGCATGGGTGAGCGTCGCCACGCGCAGGTTGAAGGCGACGGCGCCGCGGAGGGCGACGGTGATCGCCGGCGTCTCGAGGTCCCAGTTGCCCGAGTCCGCCACGATGATCGCGTCGGCCTCGAGCAGCTCGCGGTTCTCGGCGAGGAAGTTGCCGAAGGACTGCGACGCCCATTCCTCCTCGCCCTCGATGAACACCGCGATCCCGAGGTCGAAGTCGCCGGCCGCCTCGGAGAGGGCGCGGATGGCGCCGATGTGGGCCATGACGCCCGCCTTGTCATCGGCCGCGCCACGCCCGTGCAGCCGATCCCCGCGCTGCGTCGGCTCGAACGGCGGCGTCTCCCAGTCCTCGTCCCTGCCGGGCGGCTGCACATCGTGGTGGGCGTACAGCAGCACCGTGGGCCGGTTGCCGCGTGCGGGCCGATGGGCGACGACGGCCGGCTGGCCGAGCTCCGAGCCGCCGACGACCATCGCCCGGCGCACCTCCACCACCTCGAAGACGCCAGTGCCCCGCAACAGCTCGGCGACGACCTCGGCGCTCTGGGCGACGTGACCGGCATCGAATGCCGGCCAGGAGACCGATGGAATCCGCACGAGCGCCGCCAGATCGGCCACGGTGCCCGGGAAGCCGGCATCGACGGCCCGGCGGATCGCCTCGCCCGTCTCCGTGGCGACGTGGGCGGCGGGATCGGTCGGATGGGGCTGGGTCATGCCGGTAATCTTAAGGGCAACCGATTCGAGGACACCGTGGCGAAGCACCCTGAGAGCACCGACCAGCCGAGCGCAGAGACGCTCGAAGAGACCAATGCACGGCTGAAGGCGGGCAAGGGTGCACCGACGCCGAGCCGTGCGCAACAGGAAGCTGCGCGCAAGCGCCCGCTCGTACCCGGCGACCGCAAGGAGGCGGCCAAGCTCGCGCGGGCGAAGCAGGCGGAGGCACGCGAGCGGGCTCGGCTCGGCATGGCCGCCGGCGACGAGCGCTACCTTCCGATGCGCGATCGCGGGCCGCAGAAGAAGTTCGTCCGCGACTACGTCGATGCCCGCTTCAGCATCGGTGAGGTGCTCATCCCGGTCATGTTCCTCGTGATCCTGCTCACGCTCGTGCCGAGCTACGAGGTGCAGACGATCGGCATCCTCGCGCTCTGGGCGTTCTTCCTCGTCGCCATCGTCGACGTGGTCGTGCTCGGCTTCAGCCTCACGCGCAAGCTCAAGGCGAAGTTCGGCGAGGACAAGGTCGAGCGGGTCCGGTGGTACGCGGCGATGCGCGCGCTGCAGTTGCGACCCCTGCGACTGCCCAAGCCACAGGTGAAGCGGGGCCGGTACCCCGCCTGATCGCGAGGCCGTGAGCGCCGAGGGCGCCCTCGTGGCCCGGCGTCACGCTCGCGCGTAGACTCCCCCGCGGACGAGGGGCACACGCGTCTCCTCGTCGCTCAGCGAGCCGTGCTGGCCGATCATCGCCTCGGCCTGGCGGTTGGC
>JAPSJU010000040.1 GCA_031178025.1 Agromyces sp.
TCACGACGAGCCAGCGGCTGCTCGTCGTCGCCCTCGCAGAGCACGTGCTGGCCCAGACGGCCGCCGGCCGGGCCACCGTGCCGACGTCGGCCCAGGCGGCCGCGCGACTCGGATGGAGCATGACCACCTTCAATCGCAAGCTCGACAACGTCTGCGAGAAGCTCGACAAGATCGGCGTCGCCGGGCTCCGGGGTGGCCGCGGCAACCTCGCGACGAACCGGCGTGCCCGCCTCGTCGAGTACGCCGTGGCCACCCGGCTCGTGAGCGCCGACGACCTTCCCCTGCTCGATGCCGCTGACACCGCATCGAGCGCCGCGGCCTCCGCGGCCTCCGCTGCCGCCGATGCGGCATCCGCGGAGCCGTGACGAGCCCGATGGGCAGTCGTCCCCATACCGACCGGGTACCTGCACCGTGTTAGCGTGAACCGGTTCGAGTCATCGACTCGACCTTCCGACGCACTCGACCGACGGAACATTCCAGGGGGAATCGACAGTGGGTACCTTCACGTCCTGGGCCCGGACGCGAAAGCCGATTGCCTCGGTGGTCGCGCTCGCGGTCGCGGTGGGCGTTCCGCTGACCGTCGCGGTGCTGCACCAGGGGTTCCCGGTGACCGATCCCGATCTGCGCGCGCGCGACGTGTGGGTCACGAATGGTCAGGAACTGCTCGCCGGCCGGTTGAACCGGCAGATCGAGGAGTTGGATGCCGCCGTCGCGGCGACGTCGAACGACCTCGACGTCTTCCAGAACGGCGATGACGTCTTCCTCCTCGACGCGAGCGCCGGCTCGCTCGAGCGCGTGGATGCGGCATTCACGACGCTGACCCAGCGCATCGACGTGCCGCTCGGCTCGCAGGTCGCCTACGGCGGCGACGTCCTCGCGATCCTGTCGCCCACCGGTGAGCTCTGGACGACGCCGGCCGGCGGCGACCTCTCGTTCGACGCGGGAGGTGCGGAGCCGCTCGTCGAGCTCGGGCCCGGCGCGCGGGTCGCCGTCAGCGAGCGAGGCACCGTCTTCGCCACGTCCGCAGACGACGATGAGCTCGTCACGATCGCGGCGGGCGGCGCCGACCCGGCCGTCTCGGTCGTGGCGCAGCTCGGCGCACATCAACTGGCGGCGGTGGGCGAACGCGCGGTGGTGTTCGACGAGGATCGCAACGCCGTCGTCGTGGACGGGCGGGTCGTGGAGCTGCCCGAGGCCGGCATGCGGCTCCAGCAGTCCAGTGCCGAGCACGGCTCCGCGTACGTCGCGACGGCGTCGGAGCTGCTCTCCGTCCCGCTCGGCGGAGGCGAGCCCGAGGTGATCGAGAACGAGTCGGCGACCGTGGCGGCGCAGCGGCCGGAGGAGGTCGCCGCACCCGTGTGGGTCGACGGCTGCGCGCACGCCGCGTGGGCGGCGTCCGGCACGTACCTCGCGGTGTGCGAGGGGAGCGCGCCGTCGTCCCAGACGATCGAGCAGCCCACGGCCGGGTCGCACCTGGAGTTCCGCGTGAACCGCGACGTCGTGGTGCTCAACGACCTCACCAACGGCAACGCGTGGATCGTCGATTCCGACCTCCGCCTCGTCGACAACTGGGAGGAGGTCACGCCGCCCGAGGAGACCGACGAGCTCGAGGGCGACGAGAAGAGCGCCCAGCAGACGTTCGAGGACACCCTCGCCGAGCGGACCGACGCCAACCGCCCCCCGCTCGCGCGCGACGACGACTACGGCGTCCGGCCCGGGCGCACGACGGTGCTGGAGGTGCTCGAGAACGACACGGATCCGGACGGCGACGTCCTGACGATCGCCGCCACCTCCGAGGTGGCGGCATCCCAGGGCCGGGTCGAGCTCATCGACGGCGGCCGGAGCCTGCAGTTCACCCCCGGTGAGGCGGCGGCCGGTACCGCCTCGTTCCGGTACACCGTCGACGACGGTCGCGCGGGCGTGTCCGAGGCGTCCGTCAACGTGCGGATCGTCCCCGACACGCTGAACGTCCCTCCCGTGGCGATGCGATCGGGCGCGGTGAGCGTGGAGCAGGGCCAGCAGATCACCTACAACGTGCTCGCCGACTGGGGGGACCCCGACGGCGACGACGTCTTCCTCGTGAACGCGTCGCCGACCGGCGGCGACTCGGTGCGGTTCAGCCCCGACGGCTTCGTGACCTTCGAGCACAAGTCGGCCGAGCTCGGGCTGAAGGAGGTCGCCTTCACGGTCTCCGACGGGCAGGCGACGGCCGCCGGCGTGCTGACCGTGGACGTCAGGCCGACCGGGTCGCTGAACCCCGTGGGCACCCCCGACTTCGCCCGTGTCTTCGCGGGCGAGACGGTGCTCATCGAACCGCTCGACAACGACCTCACGCCATCGGGTGCGCCGCTCGCGCTGCTCGGCGTCGACCAGGTGCCGACCGCCGCGTCCGTCACGCCCAATCCCGAGCGCGGCACGATCGCCTTCACGTCCAGCGCGCCGGGCGAGTACATCTTCCTCTACAACGTCGGGGCGGATGCCGCCGTGAGCGTCGGCCTCGTGCGCGTGCAGGTCGTGGAGCCGCCGGCCGAGGCCCCGCCGCCCATCGCCGTGAAGGACACCGCCTACCTGCGCCCCGGGGAGCCCACCTCGGTGCCGGTGCTCGCGAACGACGTCTCGCCGTCGGGCCGCGTGCTCGCCGTGCAGTCGGCCGACGACTCGGCGACCGAGGACCTCGTCTCGGTCGAGATCCTCACGAACACGGTCGCGCGGGTCACCGCCTCGGAGGCGCTCGATCGGCAGCTCCAGTTCAGCTACACCGTCTCCGACGGCATCAACACGTCCACCGCGACCGTGATCGTCGTTCCCGTGCCGCCGCTCGTCAAGCACCAGCCTCCCGTCGCCGTCGACGACGTCATGAACGTGCGCGCGGGCGACATCGCCACCGTGCCCGTGCTCGCGAACGACTACCACCCCGACAGCACCGCCATCCGCGTGCTGCCCGAACTCGCCGACACGAGCGCGCTGCAGGGGCTCGCGTTCGTCGACGACGACCACGTCCGCTTCCAGGCGCCCGCGGAGCCGGGCACCTACTCGCTCGTCTACACGATCGGCGACGACTTCGAGCAGACCGCTCGGGCGACCCTGACCTTCACGGTGGTCGGGAAGGATGCCGGTGAGAATCGCGCGCCGCTGCCGACCCCGCTGACCTCTCGCACCTTCGCCGGCTCCGCCGTGTCGATCGACATCCCGCTCGACGGGCTCGACCCCGACGGCGACTCCGTCATGCTCGCGGGAATCACCTCCGCTCCGACCCTCGGGCGGATCGTGGAGCGCACGAGCACCTCGATCACGTACGAGGCCTTCGCCGGATCGACGGGGACCGACACCTTCAAGTACGAGCTGCGCGACGCGCTCGGCGCCACGGCGACCGGTGTCATCCGCATCGGCGTGATCCCTCGCCCGCCGGTCGCCCTGCCGCCCAAGGCCGTGGACGACGCCATCGAGATGAAGCCGGGACGCACGGCATCCGTCGAGGTGCTGCTGAACGACTCCGACCCGAGTGGCTACAGCCTGAAGGCCGTCGACCTGCCCGAGATCGACGAGGGCATCGAAGCCGAGATCCGCGACAAGCGCCGCGTCGTCGTGACCGCACCCGACCAGGAGGGTGCGTTCACGATCCGCTACGAGATCTCGAACGGACACGGCGGTGCCGACACCGCGTTCCTGCAGATCGCGGTCAAGAACGACGCCAAGATCCTCCCGCCCACCGCCGAGGACCAGGTGATCGAGCCCGAGGAGGTCGTCGACGTCGACTCCGTCACGGTCGACCCGCTCGACGACGCGACGAACCCCGGAGGGCTGATCGACGACCTCGCGGTGACCCTCGAGGGGCCGAACGCCGGCCGGGCCGAGGTGACGTCGAACGGCGCCATCGTCGTCGAGCCCGGCCGGGAACGGTACGCCGTCGCCTACCGGCTGACGAACGAGCTCGATGCGCTCTCGGCGATGGCCTTCGTCGTCGTTCCGCCGTCGGCGACGGCCGAGGAGACCGAGGAGCAGGAGGAGGAGCCGCAGATCCCGGCGCCGTACCTCGCGGAGCTCGCGCCGATCGTCGTGCCGATGAACGGCAGCATCGAGTGGGACGTCGCCGACATCGTCGTGGTGCCGAGCGGCAAGCCGGCGCTCATCCTCGCGGCGTCGGCGCCCAACGCGCGGGAGGCGGCGTACGTCGACGGCACGACCATGCAGTACAAGCCGGCACAGGACTACCGCGGACAGACCGCCGTCACCTTCGAGGTGACCGATGGCAGGAACGCCGAGGACCCCGAAGGCCGGAAGGCGCTGCTCACGATCCCGATCACGGTCGGCGACCCGAACTTCGAGGACACCCCGCCGGTATTCACCCCTCGTACCGAGACGATCGAGGCGGGGGAGGCGGCGCTCGAGATCGACCTGCGCTCGTCGAGCGACCACCCGAACCCCGATGTCGTGGGCCAGCTCGGCTACGGCAACCTGACGGGCACCACCGAGGACATCCAGGGCTCGATCGACGGCGGGACGCTGAAGGTCTCGGCTCCCCGGGGCGTGCAGCCCGGTACCAGCACCCGGCTCGGCTTCGACGTGACGTTCAAGGACTTCACGGTGCCCGGCTACGTCGACGTGAAGGTCGTGTCGTCGACGAAGGCGAAACCGCAGGCGGTCGACGACGGCCCGGTCTACCTGACCCGCAGCGACAGCACGACGATCGACGTGCTCGCGAACGACTTCAACCCGTTCCCGGGCGAACCGCTCACCGTGATCGCGGCGGAGCTCGACCAGCTGGACGTGGGCTCGTCGGCCTCCGTCAGCTTCACCGCCGACGACGTGACCGTGCGCACGGGTGCGGCGTTCACCGGCACGCTGAGCGTGATCTATCGGATCCAGGACGCGACGAAGGACCCGGCCCGCGAGACGCAGGGACGCATCACGGTCATCGTGCGGGACCGCCCCGACCAGCCGAGCGCGCCGGAGGCCACCGCCGGTGACGGCTCGGCCACGGTGAAGTGGCGCGCGCCGGCACCCAACAACTCACCCATCACCGGGTACGAGGTGAGGTACGGCAACGAGACGAGGAGCTACGACGCGGGCGCTGCCGGCATCGCGCAGCGCATCGAGGGGCTCCGGAACGGCACCGCGTACACGTTCGCGGTGCGGGCGATCAATGAGATCGGTGCTTCCGAGTGGTCGGCGGGAACGGAGGTCACGCCCTACGGCACGCCGACGGCGCCGCGCGGTGCGACGCTCCAGTCCTCGGGGAACGCGCCTGCCACGCTCACCGCGAGCTGGGACCCGCCCCAGGACACCGGGGGAGGGTCGGTGAAGTACCGCTGGCGCATCACCGGCACGGGCAACGGCTGGCAGGAGACCCGCGGCACGTCGGGCCGGGTCGACGGTGTGGGCGCAGGCAACTACACGCTCGAGGTCCAGGCGATCAACGACGGCAGCGGAAGCCCCGGACCCATCGCGACCGCCACGGTCGGTGTGAGCGATCCGCCGCCGCCGCAGCCGTCGGGCTCGATCGGCAAGGGACCGAGCCAGGCGTGCCAGAGCGGCGGAGGAGGATGCGCGGAGGTGCGCATCACCTGGAGCAACATGGATCCCGGAACCTATCGGATCTACGCGACGCTCAACGGCGGCGCCTGCTGCGGCTACCAGCACACCGTCGACATCGGCGCGGACGGGCGACTGCAGCTGCTGAACCACCTCGGCATCCGCCCCGCGGGCGAGACGATCGCGGTGCGCTTCGAGAACGTCAGCGGCGGCACGTCGAGGACGCTCGGCGCGATCAGCGGAAGCCAGTGGAACAACCTCGGCTACAACACGTGGTGATCATGCCCAGCATGAGGCGACCCCAGAGACCAAAGGAACAGACATGGCAGTGACATCCGAACAGGCGGCGTGGTTCCAGGACGCGTTCTCCAAGCTCGTCGACAACGTCGACCAGGCGATCCTGGGCAAGCGGAACGTCATCGAGCTCGTGCTCGTCGCGCTCTTCTCCAACGGCCACGTGCTGCTCGAGGACTTCCCGGGAACCGGCAAGACGGTGCTCGCGAAGGCGCTCGCCAACACCCTCGACGGCACGAACTCGCGCATCCAGTTCACGCCGGACCTCCTGCCCTCCGACGTCACGGGCGTCACGATCTACGACCAGGGCAAGGGGCACTTCGAGTTCCACCGGGGCCCCATCTTCGCCTCGATCGTGCTGGCCGATGAGATCAACCGGGCGAGCCCGAAGACGCAGTCCGCGCTGCTCGAGGTCATGGAGGAGGGCAAGGTCACGGTCGACGGTGTGAGCTACGACGTCGGCTCGCCGTTCATGGTCATCGCGACCCAGAACCCCGTCGAGCAGGCCGGCACCTACACGCTGCCCGAGGCGCAGCTCGACCGTTTCCTCATCAAGACGACCATCGGATATCCCGACCACGACACCGCCGTGACGCTGCTCATGGACTCCGCCAACCGCGCGCGCGCCTCGAAGGTC
This sequence comes from Agromyces sp., assembly GCA_031178025.1. Classification (GTDB taxonomy): domain Bacteria; phylum Actinomycetota; class Actinomycetes; order Actinomycetales; family Microbacteriaceae; genus Agromyces. The sequence continues at coordinate 6,464 of JAPSJU010000040.1, forward strand.
TCGCCGATCATCGCGTCGAGCTCGGTGCCCACCATGGCCCAGCTCGCCTCGGAGGTCTTCGTGGATGCCGCCGTGCTCTCGTACCTGAACCAGATCGTCGCGGCGACCCGCGAGCACCAGGATTCGGCGCTCGGCGTCAGCATGCGCGGTGCCCTCGCCCTCGCCCGGACGGTGAAGACCTGGGCGATCGCCCACGGCCGCACCTATGTCACGCCCGACGATGTGCGCGACCTCGCGGTTCCGGTGCTGGCTCACCGCATCATCGTCGACCCCGAGTCGGAGTTCGCCGGGGTGACCGCGGAGGACATCGTCGGTCGCGTGCTCGTCGAGGTGGCTCCGCCCGCCTACCGGGCGGCATGAGCAGCACGTCACCGGTCGAGGCCGCGCCGGCAGCACGGGGCCAAGCGGCACCCGAGCCCCCGGCACCCTCGCAGACGGGCATCGCGTTCCGCGCCGCGCGGCGATCCCTCGCCGCATCCGCCCGCTCGCTCGGCACGCGCGTCGCGCACGCCGTCCGCGCCGTCGGGCGGCTCGCCGCGCCGGTCACCGGCGTCATCTCGGCCACCGGCTGGCTCGTGCTCGCGGGCGGCATCGTCGCGCTCGGGATCGCCGGGATCTTCGGATGGATCGAGTTCGCCTTCCTCGGGTTCACGCTGCTCGCCGCCCTCGTCGTGGCCGTCGCATTCGTGTTCGGGGGGATGCACTACCGCGTGGGGATCGAGCTGCAGCCCGCCCGCGTCGTGGCCGGGGAGCGCGCGCTCGGTCGCCTCCTCGTCGAGAACGCCGCGTCCGGACCCTCGACGCCGTCGCGCCTCGAGCTCCCGGTGGGCGCCGGGGTCGCCGAGTTCGTCATCCCCACCCTCGCCCCCGGCGCCGAGCATGAGGAGCTGTTCGCGGTGCCGACGAATCGCCGTGCGGTCATCGTCGCCGGGCCGGCGGTGTCGGTGCGCGGCGACCAGCTCGGGCTCCTGCGGCGCACGGTGCGCTGGACCGATCCCGTCGAGCTCTTCGTGCACCCCCTCACCGCTCGCCTGCGACCGTCCGCCGCCGGTCTGGTCCGCGATCTCGAGGGAGAGATCACCAAGACCATCACGAACAACGACATCTCGTTCCACGCGCTGCGCGCGTACGAGCCGGGTGACGCACTGCGGAACGTGCACTGGCGCACGTCCGCTCGTACGGGACAGCTCATGGTGCGCCAGTACGAGGAGTCGCGCCGTTCGCAGCTCATCCTCCTGCAGTCGACGGAGCGCGAGCACTACGCCTCCGACGACGAGTTCGAGCTCGCCGTGTCGGTGCTCGCCTCGATCGGCGTGCAGGTGATCCGGGACGGCACCCGGCTCTCCGTCGTCACCGAGGGCCGCGCACTGCGGACGGCCACCCCGACCGCGCTCCTCGACGACACGTCGCGCACCGAACCCGCCCGCCGGGCGTTCCCCACCGTCCGCGCCTTCGTCCGCGAGGCGACGAAGCGGCTGCCGGCGCCGAGCGTCGTGATCACCGTGGCGGGGTCGCTGCTGCCCATCGCCGACGTGCGATCGCTCGAGACCCTCTTCAGCGCCGACACGCAACTCCTCACCTTCCGCGTGGAGCTCGGTGCGCCGTCGCGCATCCAGCGCATCGCCGCGACGACCGTCATCACCGTCGGCGACCTGGCCGAGCTCCCGCGGCTCGTCAGGAGGGTGCGCCCGTGACCCGCCTCTCGAGCACCGTCGTCGCGGACATCCTCGTCCTCAGTGCGCTCTCGGTCCTCGGCATCGTCGGGTACGAGACCGCGTTCGGCGACCTGAACTTCCTCGTCGCCGCGATCGCCGGCCTCGTGATCGGAACGGTCGCGGCGGTGGCGGGCGCCGTCTGGCGGTTCGGCGCGGTCACGACGGTCCTCGTCGCCCTCGTCGCGTACTTCCTCCTGGGGACGCCGTTCACGATGGCGGATGCGGCGCTGTTCGCCGTGCTGCCCTCGCTCGAGAGCCTCACCGGCCTCGTCATCGGCCCGCTCTACGGCTGGGCGGACATCGTGACGATCGGCACGCCGGTCGAGGCGCCCGACTACGTCGCGGTGGTCCCGTACTTCGCAGCGTGGCTCGTGGCGCTCGTCGGGACGATGCTCGTGACCCGGTGGCTGCCGAAGCGGCGCACGGTGCTGCGCTCGAGCGTGCTCGTGATCGGCCCGCTCGCGCTGTACCTCTCGGGCATCCTGCTCGGAACCGACGAGGCGTACCTGGCGGGGGTCCGCGGCGTCGCGTTCGCCGTGATCGCGCTCGTCTGGATCGCCTGGCGCCGCGGGGCCACGATCGAGGGCGGCGCCGATGGAGCTGCCCGCCTCCGCCGGCGCAAGCTCGGTGGCACGGCCGCGGTCGTCGGCGGCGCCGTCGTCATCGGCGCCGTGGCGGGCCTGGCCGTCGCACCGGTCGCCCCTGACCGGTTCGTGTTGCGGGAGGAGGTCGTGCCGCCCTTCGACCCCCTGGAGTTCCCGAGCCCGCTCGCCGGCTTCCGCAACTACACGAAGGACCTGGCCGAAACGCCGTTGTTCGAGGTGAGCGGGCTGCAGCCCGGCGACGTCATCCGCCTCGCGACCATGGATTCGTACACCGGGCGCCTCTGGAACGTCGCCGGGCCGGACGACGTCGGCGCCGACGGCGGCGGCTACGGCATCGTCGGCGAGACGCTGCCGGAACCGCTCTTCGCGACGCTCGGGAGCGAACGGCAGCTCGCCGTCGCGGTGCTCGGCTACGAGGACGTCTGGCTGCCGACCGCGGGATACGGCAGCAGGCTCGAGCTGCTGGACCGCGGAACCGGCGACCGCGCCGGCGACCTGCGGTACAACCCCTCCGCCGGAACCGCCGTGCTCACGAGCGGAGTGGGGGAGGGCGCGCAGTACGAGCTCGACGCCCGCGTGCAGCTCGAGCCCGAGACCGAGGATCTCCTCGAGACGCCGGTGGCCGACCTCGCGATGCCCCCGGTCGAGAATTCGCCCGACGTGGTCGCAGCGAAGGCGGAGGAGTACGTGGGCGAGGCCACGACCCCCATCGAGCAGTTGCGAGCGATCGAGACGGGGCTGAAGACGAACGGCTTCCTCAGCCATGGTCTCGCCTCGGATACGGTTCCGTCCCGCGCCGGCCACGGCGCTGACCGGATCATCGAGCTCTTCACCCGGTCGCAGATGGTGGGCGACGAGGAGCAGTACGCCTCGGCGATGGCGCTCATGGCCCGGCACCTGGGGTACCCGGCCCGGGTCGTCATGGGGTTCGCGCCGGAGGTGGGCGAGGACGACGAGACGGTGGAGGTCCTCGGCGGCGACGTGACCGCCTGGGTGGAGGTGCCGTTCGAGGGAGTCGGGTGGATTCCGTTCCGGCCGACACCCGACCAGGTCGACGTGCCCCAGGAGCAGACGCCGAAGCCGAAGTCCGAGCCGCAACCCCAGGTGCGCCAGCCCCCTCGTGCCGAACACGACGAGGAACAACTGCTCACGGGCGTCGAGATCGACGACACCGACGACGACCGCGACCGGCCGTTCGTGATTCCGGGCTGGGTCTGGGCGATGCTCCTCGGCGTCGGCATCCCCGCGGCCGCCGCGTTCCTGCCGATGCTCGTCGTGGCGGCGATGAAGCGCGCGCGTCGGCGGCGTCGTCGGAGCGGCGGCAACGACCGGCGCGCCGCCGGCGCATGGGAGGAACTCGTCGACCGCTACGCCGAGCTCGGGTTCGAACCCCCCGCGCGCGGCACCCGGCTCCAGGCCGCTCGCGTGCTCGAGGGCCAGCTCTCCGAACAGGGCCTCGCCACGGCGCTGGCACCGACGCCGGACGAGGCGATCGCCGTGCGCACGCCGCGACTGTCGACACTCGCCTCGACCATCGATCGCGACGTGTTCGGCGGCGGAGCCGTGAGCGACGACGTCGTGGAGGAGCGTTGGCGGAGCGCGGACGCGGCGACCGAGGCCGTGGCTCGCGCCGCGGGGCGCGCTCGGCGCATGGTGAGCAGGTACCGAGTGCGGTCGCGTCGCTAGAGTGGGGGCGTGGACACGCCGGACTTCATCGTCCCGCCGCCCGGCCTGATTCCGGAGGCGCCTCAGCCGCGCGAGCGCGCGGAGGACGACGTTGCGGGCGATTCCCGCCGGGTGCTGCCCGCGTTCCCGCCGCCTTCCGTGCCGCTGCCGGCGGCACCGACCGGCGGCACGACGCTCGCCCCGGGACGCGCTGCCCCGACGTCGTGGATGTGGCGGCTCCGCGGTCCGGCGGGCTTCCAGCTGCTGCTGCTGCGCCCTGTGCTGCTCGGCCGGGACCCGTCGACCGACCCGGCTCACGCCGAGGCGGCATCCGTCGCCCTCGTCGATCCCGCTCGCACCGTCTCGAAGACGCATGCGCGCATCGAGGTGGTCGACGACCAGGTGCTCGTCACCGACCTCCACTCGACGAACGGGACCCGCGTGCTCGACGCGCAGGGGGAAGCGCACCGGCTCGTGCCCGGGCGGCCCGCGGTCGTGGCGGCGGGGGCGAGCGTGCTGCTCGGCGAGTTCGCCGTGCGCGTGGACCGGGCTCCCAGCGACACGGTGTAATCTGTGATGGTGCGTGCGCCACGACTTCTTCGGTGCCGCGGCGGGGCCTCGCTCTAGGCCGATCCCGTCGCGGAGTCCGTCGTCGGCTGACCACAGATTCTGGAGAAGCGAAGGCATGAACGCAGCGCCCACCACCAGCGCGAACACGACGGTCACACGACCGCGCACCCTGGCCGAGAAGGTCTGGGACGCCCATCTCGTGAAGAAGGGCGAGGACGGCACTCCCGACCTCATCTACATCGACCTGCACCTCGTGCACGAGGTCACGAGCCCCCAGGCCTTCGACGGGCTGCGCGTGGCGGGCAGGCCGGTGCGGCGCCCCGATCTCACCATCGCGACGGAAGACCACAACACGCCGACGCTCGAGATCGACAAGCCCATCGCCGACCCGACGAGTCGCATCCAGATCGAGACCCTGCGACGCAACGCCGCGGAGTTCGGCATCCGCCTGCACTCGCTCGGTGACAAGGAGCAGGGCATCGTGCACGTCGTGGGTCCCCAGCTCGGGCTCACCCAGCCGGGCATCACGGTCGTCTGCGGCGACTCGCACACCTCGACGCACGGGGCGTTCGGAGCCATGGCGTTCGGCATCGGCACGAGCGAGGTCGAGCACGTGCTCGCGACCCAGACGCTGCCGCTGAAGCCCTTCAAGACCATGGCGATCAACGTCGAGGGCACGCTTCGGCCCGGGGTCACCGCGAAGGACATCATCCTCGCCGTGATCGCGAAGATCGGCACGGGCGGCGGCCAGGGCTACGTGCTCGAGTACCGGGGCAGCGCGATCCGCGCGCTGTCGATGGACGGGCGGATGACCATCTGCAACATGTCGATCGAAGCCGGCGCCCGCGCCGGGATGGTCGCCCCCGACGACACGACCTTCGAGTACCTGCGCGGTCGTGCGCACGCGCCGCAGGGCGCCGACTGGGACGACGCGGTCGCCTACTGGCGCACCCTCGCGACCGACGAGGGCGCGACGTTCGACGCCGAGGTGACCATCGACGCCGACACTCTCGAGCCGTTCGTCACCTGGGGCACGAACCCCGGCCAGGGCGTCTCGCTGAGCGACCGCATCCCGGACCCGGCCACGATCGACGACCAACACGAGCGGGCCGCCGCCGAGCGTGCGCTCGAGTACATGGACCTCGCACCGGGCACTCCGCTCAAGCAGGTCAGGGTCGACGCGGTGTTCATGGGCTCGTGCACCAACAGCCGCATCGAGGACCTCCGCGCGTTCGCCTCGATCATCAAGGGCAAGCGCAAGGCCGACGGCGTGCGCGTCATGGTCGTGCCGGGCTCCGCCCGCGTGCGCCTGGAGGCCGAGGCCGAGGGCCTCGACAAGGTCATCGAGGAGTTCGGCGCCGAGTGGCGCTTCGCGGGCTGTTCGATGTGCCTCGGCATGAATCCCGACCAGCTCGCTCCGGGCGAGCGGTGCGCCTCCACCTCGAACCGCAACTTCGAGGGTCGGCAGGGCAAGGGCGGTCGCACCCACCTCGTGTCGCCGCTCGTCGCGGCGGCCACCGCCATCCGCGGAACGCTCTCGAG
>JAPSJU010000041.1 GCA_031178025.1 Agromyces sp.
CGTCCGCGGGCGCACCGTCCCCGGTGCCCCCGTCATCGGGCGCACCGTCCCCGGTGCCCCCGTCATCAGGCGCGCCCGGCTCCCCTCCGCCCGAACCCGAGCGAGGCGCCACGGGCCCGAGGCCGGCCTGCGTGAACGGATCACCCCCGTACTTCGCGGCGGCGACGGACATCACGGCGGGCCACATGCGGTGGCGTGCCGTCGCCGCCTGTCCGCTGTCGAACGAGATCCCGCGCTGGTTGGCGTCGCCGTTGACGCTGACGACGGCCGCTGCGGTGGCGACCTTGGAGCTCGCCCCCACCATCCAGGTGTCCTTCGCGCCGTCGGTCGTGCCGGTCTTGCCGATGAGCGGCACGCGCGGATTGGTGCCGGAGTTCGACGCCTGACCCGTGCCGCTCGTCATCACGGCCCCCATCGCGGTGTGCATCGCCGCCGCGACCTCGGGCGAGACCGACTGGACGCAGTTCGACTTCGGCGGTGCGATCTCCTCCCCGTCGCGGCCGACGATCCGGTCGATCGCGATCGGGCTGCAGGTCACGCCGTTGTTCGCGATGCCGGCGAAGGCCACGGCCATCGTGAGCGGCGCGACCTCGTTCGTGCCGATGACGGATGACGGGCCCTGCTGCAGCGGGTCGCCGTCGGCGCGATGCACGCCGAAGGCCTCCGCCGTCTGACGGATGCCGCAGAGGTCGAGCTGCTTGGCCATGCCGATGAAGCCGGTGTTGATCGAGCCGATCGTCGACTCCAGCACGGTGTAGTTCGCGCCCGACTCCCCGGCGTCGTTGCGCGGATTCCAGTCGCCCGCGTTGTGCTGGCCGAGGCAGCTGTCCTGGAAGATGCCCCAGTTGTTCCTCGGTCGCGAGTCGACCCGCTCACCGAGTCCTCGACCGGTGCGCAGCCACTCCGCGAGCGTGAACACCTTGTACGAGGATCCCGGCTGGAAGCCCCGGGAGCCGCCGTACGCGAAGTCGGTGTTGTAGTTGATGCTCGTGAACTGGGGCCCGGATTCCAGCACCTTGGGGTCCTGGCTGTACGCACGGTTCTGCGCCATCGCGAGCACTCGACCGGTGCCGACCTGCACGCTCGAGATGACGCCGCCGACGTCCCAGCCGGGGTACGTCGCCGGCACGTTCTGCGCGATCGCCGTCTCGGCGGCGTTCTGCAGCTCGAGGTCGAGCGTCGTGTAGACCTGATACCCGCCCCGCTTGAAGTTCAGCATGCGCGTCTCGGCGTCCTCGCCGAAGATCGGGTCGTTCTGCAGGATGTGCTTGACGTAGTCGCAGAAGTACGCAGAACCGCCCGCGGTGTGGCATCCGGTGCTCGGCTCGGTGATCACCGGCTGCACCGGTGTCGCGACGGCCGCGTCGTACTCGGCCCGGGTGACCTTCCGCAGGTCGAGCATCCGCTTCAGGATGTAGTTGCGACGGCCCGTGTTCTCCGCGTACCCGTTGGCGGCTCCGTTCGTCTCGCTCTCGGGCTTGTCGATCTGGAACTTCACCGGGTTGTTCACGATCGCCAGCAGCGAGGCGGCCTGCGCGAGGGTGAGGTTCGCGGCGGTGGTGCTGTAGTAGTAGTTCGCCGCGGCCTCGATGCCGTAGACCGTGCCGCCGAAGCCCGCGATGTTCAGGTACCCGAGCAGGATCTCGTTCTTCGTGTAGCGCTTCTCGACGCCGATGGCGAGGCGCATCTCCTTCAGCTTGCGATCGATCGTCGTCTCGGTGACGGCGTCGTAGCAGCCGAGGCGCTCCTCTTCGACGAGCGCGGTGCGCTGCTCGGCGGTGAGCGCGTTGCGCTCCTCCTCGGTCATGTCCTCGAACGCCGTCGTCCCGGCATCCCGCTCGCACTCCTGCACGCGCACGTTCTTCACGTACTGCTGCGCGATCGACGAGCCGCCCTGGGTGTCCCGGCCCGACGCGGTGGTGAGGGCGGCGCGCACGGTGCCCTGCAGGTCGACGCCCCCGTGCTCGTAGAACCGGGGATCCTCGCCGGCGACGGCGGCGTCCTTCACGTACCGGTTGACCTGATCCCATCCGACCTCGACCCGGTTCTGGTCGTAGAAGGAGGCGAGCAGGGCGGACGATCCGTCGGGACGAGTCGCGTAGATGTTGCTCTTCTCCGAGAGCTCCCCGATCTGGAGGTATCCGGGCAGGTTCTCGAACATGCCGATCGTTCCGGATGCCGCGATGCCCACGGTCGCGATCGCAGGCGTCACGCCCGCGACGACGAGCAGCGCCGCCGCGACGCTCGTGGCGACGAGTCCGATCAGCCCGCCGATGACGCCCAGGGGCGTGCGGGACTCAGTGAAGTCGCGATTGCGCTTGTTCACGCCCATGTCTTCACCTCTGGATGACGACGCACGAACCGGCGCCCGCACTCCAGCGGACCTGCGAGACCGGTTCGGCGACTTGTCCTCACGTCATGTTCCATGCAACAGCACGGAAGCCCGGGTGTCCAGCCGAGCGGTCCCCGCGTGGCGAGGTGGTCGGCCCCACCCCGGTCCGAGGTCCGACGCGGTGCCGCTCACACGCACGCGGCCCTGGAACGGGATCTCGACGGTGAGCAGCGACGGCCGACCCGTCTGCGCGCCCTGCTCGACCTGGATGACGGCGGGCAGGGCGAGATGCCGACCCGCGCGGAGGGCGGAGCCGAGACCCGCCGCGGCCGAGCCCGTCGCCGGGTCCTCGCGGATCCCGCCTCTCGGGAACGGGTTGCGGGAGGCGAACCGCTTCGCCGCGATGCGATGCACCACCGGGATGGTTCCGTCCCAGCCCTCGCGGTTCTGCAGGTGCAGGACGGCCTGCTCGTCGTGGTCGAGCGAGGCCAGAGCGCCCGCTCGCACGAAGACGATCGGATGCGGATTGCCCCCACGCACGAACACTGCCGGCAGGGCGGGGTCGAGGTCGCCGCGCGAGAAGCGGAGCGCGCCGAGCAGTTCCTCGAGGAGCTCGTCGGCGAGCGCATCGACCGTGGTGTGGACGGCGGTGAGCGTGGCGGCCTCCGCGGTCGCCTCGACGAGCACCTCACCGGCATTGGTCGCGAGCGCCAGGACACGCGCGGCACCGCGGCGGGCGAGCGCGACTCCTGCGGCGATGGTGGCATGGCCGCAGAAGGCGATCTCGTCGCGGGGCGTGAAGTATCGGATGCGCGCCGATGTCGGCGTCACCTCCGTGAGGAACGCAGTCTCGCTGAAGCCGAGCTCGGCCGCGATCGCCAGCATGTCGGACCGGGAGAGCGGTTCGGCATCGACGACGACCCCGGCGGGATTGCCCGAGTGCGGGTGCTGGTCCAGGGTCGTGAACGCGCGCAGTGCGAGGATCTCCATGATCGGAGACCCTACGGGCGCACGGACCGGCGTCTCGCGGGCCAATTCGGCACGAGTGGCCCGTCGCCGGGGCTCGAGTGACCCGGCAGCCATCAACCCGGTCGGGAGCCCCCGGGAGGGAGGTCGTCCGGCATCGGCAGGATCGGACCCGCGAGCTGCTCGTCCCGATCGCACGTCAGCGTCGTTCCGTCCCAGCGCAGCGTCGCCGCCTGGAGCGAGGTCCGGCGTTCTGCGACGGTCCGCGGATCCGTTCCCGCGCAAGGGCGCGGCTGGCGGAATGATGGGGAACGCGAGCCACCCGACTCCGACCTGCTGAAGACCGAGTATCCCGTCGTCGTCCTCGGCGAACGCACCTTCGAGGGCCCGGTGGATCACGTCGCGATGCCGAACGTCGATGAGCGCACGCGGCCGTGACGCATCTGATCGACGAAGGTGCTCGCCGAATCGCCGTGCTCGCCGAATCGCCGTGCTCGACGGAAGAGACCCGATCGTCGGCGTCTCGAGCCTTCGGCTCGACGGCTACCGCCGAGCGCATCGCAGGGAGCACCGCACCTGCTCGCGAGTTCGTCAGCGAGTTCTCGGTGAAGGTGCGAGAATCGGCGCAGCGGAGCTGAGCTTCCCGATCATGCCTGCACAAGGATGGGCAGCGCTGATGCTGGATCCTGCGCCTCGAACTGCTGGGGTACCTGGACTCGAACCAAGAACAACTGAACCAGAATCAGCCGTGTTGCCAATTACACCATACCCCAATGGCCTGGAACCGAAGCCCCGGGCCGACATGCAACTCTAGCTCACGTACCGCACCCCGGCCAAACTGAGCGGGCCTCGATGGGATGCGGGCGGGGCGATCGCGTGTCTGCGGCGTCGTCAGCCGGCGAGGCGCGCCGCGAGCCGGTCGATGCGGTCGAGCGAGTCGAGCTTGCCGAGGATCTGCATCGACTCGAACAGCGGCGGTGACACGCGACGGCCGGAGATCGCCGTGCGCACCGGACCGAAGGCCACACGCGGCTTCAGTCCGAGTCCGTCGACGAGGGCACCGCGCAGCGCCTGCTCGATCTGCTCGTGCGTCCAGTCCTCGGCGGGGAGCCGATCGAGCGCCTCCCGGGCGGCGGCGAGCACTGCGGCGCCGTCGGCCGGGATGGCTGCGAGGGCCGCATCCTCGTAGGTGAGGTTGGCGGCATCCGTGAAGAGGAAGCCCAGCATGCCGGGTGCCTCGCCGAGCAGGCCGATGCGCTCCTGCACGAGGGGGGCCGCCTCGACGAGCACTGCCTCCTGCGCCGCTGTGATCGGCGTCGCCACGATGCCCGCGGCCTGGAGGTACGGCACCGTGCGGGCGGCGAACTCCGAGACGTCGAGGAGGCGGATGTGGTCGCCGTTGATCGCCTCGGCCTTCTTCAGGTCGAACCGCGCGGGATTCGGATTGACGTCGGCGACGTCGAAGGCGGCGACGAGCTCGTCGCGGCTGAACACGTCGCGGTCGGCCGAGAAGCCCCAGCCGAGCAGGGCGAGGGAGTTCACGAGGCCCTCTGGGATGAATCCCCGGTCGCGATGATGGAAGAGGTTCGACTCGGGGTCGCGCTTGGAGAGCTTCTTGTTGCCCTCCCCCATGACGTAGGGCAGGTGGCCGAAGCGGGGCACGAACGTGGTGACGCCGATGTCGATGAGCGCGTGGTAGAGCGCGATCTGCCGGGGCGTCGACGAGAGCAGGTCCTCGCCGCGCAGCACGTGGGTGATGCCCATGAGCGCATCGTCGACGGGATTGACGAGGGTGTAGAGGGGCGCCCCGTTGGGGCGGACGACGACGAAGTCGGTCGTCGAGCCCGCCGGGAAGCTGATCTCGCCGCGGACGAGGTCGTCGAAGCCCAGGTCCACGTCGGGCACGCGCAGCCGCAGGGCCGGCTCGCGTCCCTCGGCGCGGAACGCGGCACGCTGCTCGTCGGTGAGCTCGCGGTCGAAGTTGTCGTAGCCGAGCTGCTTCGGACGCCCCGCCGCCTCGTTCCGCGCGTCGATCTCCTCGGCGTTCGAGTAGCTCTCGTACAGGTGGCCCGACGTCTTCAGCCGCTCGATGATCTCGCCGTAGACGGCACCGCGCTGCGATTGGCGGTACGGCTCGTGCGGCCCGCCGATGCCGATGCCCTCATCCCAGTCGAGCCCGAGCCAGGTGAGCGCGTCGACGATCTGCTCGTAGCTCTCCTCGCTGTCGCGTGCCGCATCGGTGTCCTCGATGCGGAACACGAAGGTGCCGCCCGTGTGCCGGGCGTACGCCCAGTTGAACAGCGCCGTGCGCACGAGTCCGACGTGCGGCGTGCCGGTGGGCGAGGGGCAGAAGCGCACGCGGATGTCGCTGCCGGTGGCCGTGGTGGTGGGGTGGGGGGTTGTCTCAGGCATACGGGTCAATCGTAGCCACCGGCGCGCCCCGCGCCGTCAGCGAGTCGATGCGAGCGAGGCGAGCACCTCGAGCGCCGCGCCGAGGGTGCGGACCCGGTCGGCGCCCCTGGCGGTCACGAGGTGCAGCGACCGCGCATCGCCGGCCGCGGTCGGCCTCGACACGACGTCGGGATGGCGGGGCGATGCGGCGAGCGCGAGCGCCGGGAGCAGCGCGACGCCGAGACCCTGCGCCACCATGCCCTCGACGGCGATGAAGTTGTCGGTCTCGAACGCGATGCGGGGGGTGAACCCCGCGGCGTCCGCCAGCTCGAGCAGGTGCCCGCGGCATCGCGGGCAGCCGGCGATCCACGATTCGCCGTGCAGGGCGGCGAGGTCGACGACCTCGGATGCGGCGGCCTCGTGCCCGGCCGGAAGCACCAGCTGCATCGGCTCCTCGCCGTAGGCGCGCACGTCGAGGCCACGGGCGCTCGCGCGGTGGGGGTCGTCGCGGTCGCCGGGATAGCTGAAGGTGATCGCGAGGTCGGCGCGGTCGGCGCGCACGGCTGCGACGGCCTCGGGAGGCTCGGCCTCCAGGTAGGTGACGCTGACTCCCGGATGCCGGGCGGTCAGCTCGGCGATGAAGCGCGGAACGAGCGTGGCGGAGGCCGAGGGGAAGGCCACCAAGCGGACGCGACCGGCCCGCAGCCCTCGGATCTCGGCGAGCTCTCCTGCTGCTGCCTCGAGGGCGGTGGTGAACGCGTTCGCGTGCCGGGCGAGCACGCGCCCCGACTCGGTGAGCCGGATGCCGCGCCCGATGCGTTCGACCAGCGCGATGCCCGTGCGCTCCTCGAAGCGCCTGAGCTGCTGGCTGACGGCCGGCTGGCTGTAGCCGAGTGATTCCGCTGCCGCGGTGAGTGAACCGTGCTCGGCGATGCGTCGGACGATTCGGACGGTGCGGAGGTCGAGGGCCTCGGTGAGGAACTCCACGGACGCGTCGGTCATGTGTCGAGCATAACGAGCAGTGATGAATGTGATCACACACTTGCTCTTGTCGAATGAGTACGCCGCCACGCACACTGACGGCATGACTGCTCTTCGACACCGATACGACGCCGGGCGCGGTTACCTGGCCGCCTGCACGCTGGGGCTGCCCGTCGACACGACCCGCGACGCCCTCCGGGGCGACCTCGACCGCTGGGCCGGCGGCACGGCGACCGCCTCCGAGTACTCCGCGACGCTCGAGCGGGCCCGGGCTCATGCCGCCGCACTGCTCGGCGTGGCGCCGTCGCGCGTGGCGACCGGCTCGCAGGTCTCGGTCTTCGCCGGCCTCGTCGCGGCCTCAGCGGCCACCGGCTCGGAGGTGCTCTGCATCGACGGCGACTTCTCATCCATCGTCGCCCCGTTCCTCGCGCGGGGTGACCTGCACGTGCGTCACGTTCCGCTCGACGCCCTCGCCGAGGAGGTCCGGCCGTCGACACGGATCGTGGCGTACTCGCTCGTGCAGTCCGCGACGGGCGAGGTCGCGGACGCGGCATCCATCGCCCGGGCTGCTCGCTCCGCCGGAGCCTTCGTCCTGGTCGACACCACTCAGGCGACGGGGTGGCTGCCGACGACGGAGCTCGACGCCGACGTGATCGTCTGCCACGCGTACAAGTGGCTCTCGGCCCCGCGCGGCGCGGCGTTCGCCGCGTTCTCCGACCGCGCGCTCGCCGAGATCACACCGCACGCCGCCGGCTGGTACTCGGGCGGCGATCCGTGGGCGTCGTGCTATGGGCCCCGGCTGCACCTCGCCGCCGATGCGAGCCGGTTCGACGTCTCACCGGCCTGGCACGCATGGACCGGCGCGGAGGCCGCGCTCGCGTTCGCGGCGTCGCTCGACCCCGTCGCGGTGCACGGCCACGGTCTCGGGCTCGCGAACGCGTTCCGCGAGCGGCTCGGGCTCGAGGAATCCGACAGCGCCATCGTCACGTGGGGTGACGCCGACGGCACGGACCTCCGAGCCCTCACCGGCTCCGGGATCACCGCGTCCGGCCGGGCAGGACGGGCGCGCGTCTCGTTCCACCTGTGGAACGACGAGGAGGATGTCGATCTCGCGGCGCGGGCGCTCGGCCACTGACCACCGAGGCAGCCGGCGGGCTCAGCTCGCCGAGCGCACCGGGTTCGTCAGCGTGCCGAGCCCCGGCACGGAGATCTCGACCGTGTCCCCGTCGACGAGCGGGCCCACGCCCGCCGGTGTCCCGGTGAGGATGACGTCGCCCGGCAGCAACGTGAAGACGCTCGACGCGAAGGCGATGATCGCCGGAATCGAGTGCACCATGTCGGACAGACGCCCCTCCTGGCGCCGCTCGCCGTTGACGCTCGTCTCGATCGTGCCGTGCTCGAGGTCGAGCTCCGTGTCGATCACCGGACCGAGGGGGCAGAACGTGTCGAAGCCCTTGGCGCGCGTCCATTGCCCGTCGCGCTGCTGCAGGTCGCGGGCCGTGACGTCGTTCGCGATCGTGTACCCGAAGACGAGCTGCGCGGCATCCGCCTCACTCACGTGACGCGCGATGCGGCCGATCACGACGGCGAGCTCGCCCTCGTGCTCGACGCGTTCACTCATGGCCGGCAGCACGATCGCGTCGCCCGGGCCGATGACGGAGGTGTTCGGCTTCAGGAAGAGCAGCGGCTCGGACGGCGCGTCGCCACCCATCTCGGCGGCGTGGTCGCGGTAGTTCTTGCCGACGGCGACGATCTTCGAGCGCGGGATGACGGGTGCGAGCAGTTTCGCGTCGGCGAGCGCCACGCGCTCGCCCGTGGGCTCGTAGCCGGCGAACATCGGATCGGCTTTCAGTACGACGAGCTCCTCCTCCTCATCGTCGACGATGCCGAAGGCGATGGTGTCGCCGTGGGAGAAGCGCGCGATCTTCATGCGTCCAGCCTATTCGAGCACCGGAGCCGGCCGTCGGCGCGGGGCGACGACGAGTCCCGCCTCCCGCCCTCAGGCGTCGAGGCGCGTCATCCAGCCGTGGCGGTCCTCGAGCCGGCCGTACTGGATGCCGGTGAGCTCCTCACGGAGCGACAGCGCGAGCTCGGATGACGCCGACCCGGCGTGCACGATCTCGAAGTCCTCAGCCAGCAGCCGGCCGATCGGCGTCACGACGGCGGCCGTACCGCACGCGAAGGCGCCGACGATGTCACCGGATGCCGCCCCCTCGCGCCACTCGTCGATCGTGACCTTGCGGCTCTCGACGTCGTGTCCCCGATCCCGCGCGAGCTGCAGCACGGAGTCGCGCGTGATGCCCTCGAGGATCGAGTCCGATTCGGGCGTCACGAGGGTGCCGTCCTTGAAGACGAGCACGATGTTCATGCCGCCGAGCTCCTCGAGGTAGGTCCCCTCGTCGAGGAACAGCACCTGGTGGCATCCGTGCTCCGCCGCCTCCGCCTGCGGAAGCAGGCTCGAGGCGTAGTTGCCGCCCGTCTTGGCGGCGCCCGTACCGCCCTTGCCTGCGCGCGCGTACTTGGTGGAGAGCCAGATCGACACGGGTTGCACGCCGCCGGTGAAGTACGCGGCCGCCGGGCTCGCGATGACGTAGTAGGCGACCTTCTTGGCGGGTCGCACCCCGAGGAACGCCTCCTTCGCGAACATGAAGGGACGCAGGTAGAGGCTCGTCTCGGGAGCCGAGGGCACCCAGTCGCCGTCGACCGCGATGAGCTGCCGGAGCGAGTCGATGAAGATCTCGCTCGGAAGCGCCGGCAGGGCGAGTCGCGCGGCGGACCGCTGCATGCGGGCGGCGTTCTCATAGGGCCGGAACGTGCGGATGGAACCGTCGCCGTGACGGTACGCCTTCAACCCCTCGAAGATCTCCTGCGCGTAGTGGAGGACGGCGGCGGAGGGCTCGAGCTGGATGGGTCCGTACGGTGAGACCCGTGGCCGGTGCCATCCCCCCTTCTCCGACCAGCACAGGTCGACCATGTGATCGGTGAAGTGGTTGCCGAATCCGGGATCGGCGAGGATCGCCGCGCGTTCCTCGGCGGTCTTCGCGGCGTCGTTGCGGGTGACGTTCCAGACGAGTCCGGCGGCGGACGGAGCCTGGAGCGGGAGGTTCACGGTCATGATGGGGATCCTTCGGTGGTGCGCTGGTTACTCGGTGGTGCCGACACGGGCGACGATCGCATCGCCGACCTCGGTGGTCGATCGACGTGCGGTGCCGCGTTCGGCGATGTCGGCGGCGACCGCCCGGTGCACCCTTGCTGCCGCGTCGGCCTCGCCGAGGTGATCGAGGAGCATGGCGACGGAGAGGATGGCGGCGGTCGGGTCGGCGACGCCCGTGCCCGCGATGTCGGGAGCGGAGCCGTGGACCGGTTCGAACATGCTCGGGAAGCGCCCGTCGGGATTGAGGTTGCCTGATGCCGCGAGCCCGATGCCGCCGCTGATGGCGCCGGCGAGGTCGGTGAGGATGTCGCCGAAGAGGTTGTCGGTGACGATGACGTCGAAGCGAGCCGGGTCGGTGACGAGGAAGATCGTCGCGGCGTCGACGTGCAGGTAGTCGACGGCGACGTCGGGGTACTCGGCGCCCACGGCGTCGACCGTGCGCTTCCAGAGGGAGCCGGCGAAGACGAGCACGTTCGTCTTGTGCACGAGCGTGAGGCGCTTCCGCGGGCGCGCGGATGCCGCCGCGAAGGCGTATCGCACGACCCGCTCGACCCCGTATGCCGTGTTGACGGACACCTCGTTCGCGACCTCGGCGGGCGTTCCCGTCCTGATGGCGCCGCCGTTGCCCACGTACGGGCCCTCGGTGCCTTCGCGCACCACGACGAAGTCGACCTCGCCCGGATCGGCGAGCGGACTGGCGACGCCGCGGTGCAGCACGGTCGGGCGGAGATTCACGTAGTGATCCAGCTCGAACCGGAGTCGCAGCAGGAGGCCGCGCTCGATGTTGGCGCCGGCCAGTCGCGGATCGCCCGGAACGCCGCCGACGGCGCCGAGGAGGATCGCATCGTGCGCCTTGATCGCATCGAGGTCGTCGTCGGTCAGCACGTCGCCGGTGTCGAGGTAGCGTGCCGCACCCAGCGAGAACGGCGTCTGCTCGACGGAGAGCTCCGTACCGGCGACGGCGGCGTCGAGCACGGCGAGCGCCTGGTCGACGACCTCGGGGCCGATGCCGTCACCTCGGATGACCGCGAGCCTGACCGTTCGTACCATGGATTCTCCTTCGTCCGCCAGCCCTCCCAGCGTACTGGCTGGTGAAGCTAGCCTGACCGTGAGGCAGGACCCCCTGCCGTACTGGAGGCGCGGCCTCGCCGCGCCGAAGAAGGAGGACTGCATGAGCCTGGGTCTCGGAATCGTCCTGTTCGCCATCGGCGCGATCCTCGCATTCGCGCTGAACGTCACGGTCGACTGGATCAACGTCCAGATGGTCGGCTACATCCTCATGATCGCCGGAGTGATCGTGATCATCCTCGGAATCGTCCTGCTGGCTCGCCGTCGTCGCTCCGTCGCGACCTCGCACACGAGCGTCGACCCCGGCACCGGCGAGCGCATCACCCGCCGGGAGCACTCGGCGCCGGAGGAACCCCTGCTCTGACACGCCCGAGCCGAACGGCCATCGGCACCCTCGCGGAGGGGGTGGACCGGTGGCCGTTCCGTGTCATCCCTGCGACGGCGTCGCCGCCGAGCGAAGCGTGACGGCGGCGATCGCAGCCGCCGCGACCATCAGTCCCACGCCGATCAGCGAGGTCGCGACCACGCCGCTGTCGAAGGCGTGGGCAGCGGATGCCGCGAGCTGCCCTCCGAGCGGCGCCGGCAGCTCGCCGGCGACCGCGACGGCGCCCGCGAGCGTTTCGCGAGCGGCATCCGCCTGCCCGTCGGTGAGACTCGGCGGAAGGTGGATCACCGCCGCGAATCGTGCGGCGAGGATGCTGCCGAGCACCGTCGTGCCGAGGACGGCGCCGAGCTCGTACGCCGTCTCGGACACCGCAGAGGCCGCGCCCGCCTTCGCGGGCGGCGCGCTCGAGAGGATGAGCTCGTTCGAGACCGTCTCCGCTGCGCCGATGCCGATTCCGAGCAGCACGAACGCGAGCACGATGGGCAGGACCGAGCCGGACTCGGTGGAGACGGCGATCACGAGGTAGCCCGACGCCGACAGCGCGAGCGCGGATGGCACGAGCACGTTCGCCGGCACCCGTCGCGCGACGGGCACGACGGTGAGCCCTGCGACGATCATCGCCAGGAGACCCGGCACGAGGGCCAGTCCTGCGGCGACGGGGCTCAACCCGGCGATGAGCTGCAGGTGCTGCGACACGAAGAAGAGGAAGCCGACGAGCGCGATCACGCTGCACAGGTTGACGAGCACCGCGCCGCCGAAGGAGCCTCGCCTGAAGAGCCGCACGTCGAGCATCGGCGAGGGGGTCCGCAGTTGGCGGCGCACGAACCAGACGCCGGCGAGCACGCCGACGGCGATGGCCGGCACGCCGACGCCGTCGAGCCCCTCGGTGGCGATCGACTTGATCCCGTAGACGACGGGGCCCATCGCGGCGAGGGAGAGGAGGGTGCTGACCGGATCGATGGGGCCTGGCGCCGGATCGCGGCTCTCGGGAATGAGCAGCGGCACGAGGACGAGCAGCGGCACGAGCACCGGAACCGCGAGCAGGAACACCGACCCCCACGCGAAGTGCTCGAGCAGCAGGCCGCCGACGAGGGGCCCGAGCGCGCTGCCGGCGGCGAAGCCGGACGCCCAGACGGCGATCGCGAGCCGCCGTTGCTCGCGGTCGGTGAAGATCGCGCGCAGGAGCGACAGCGTCGAGGGCATCAGCATCGCGCCGAAGAAGCCGAGCGCCGCGCGGGCGGCGATGAGGGCCTCGGCGGTCGGAGCGAAGGCGGCCGCCA
>JAPSJU010000306.1 GCA_031178025.1 Agromyces sp.
GGCTCGCCGATGACGGCGGTGCCGTCGTCGCCGACGTCGAGTGGGCGGATGCCGCTCGCCGGACTCCCGAGCGCACCGCGCGTCGATGCCCCCACCCAGAACCGCGTGCCGCCCGACCTGCTCACGACGCCCTCGCTCTCCACTGACGCACGCCGCGTTCCTGAGACGCTCGCGACGCCGCTGACAGGCTATCGCGAGCCGGTAGACTCGTCCGGTCAGCCTCTGTAGCTCAATGGAAGAGCAGTTCCGTCCTAAGGAAAGGGTTGGGGGTTCGAGTCCCTCCAGGGGCACCGTCTTTCCGGCGTGCGGGCCGGAGATGCCCCGGCCGGGCGCTCGCCGGCCGAGCACGGTTGCTCAGCGAGACTCCGACGTCGCCGCGGCGGGCTCGGGCACGAGCGTGAGGCCGGTCGACGAGCCCGCGACGAGGGCGAGCTCCTCGACCCACGCTCGATTGAGCTGCGGGCTGCGGTTGCCCCGGAACGTGAACTCGAGCGGAGTGCTCGGACTCATCCACACCGTCACCGTGCGTCGTTCGTCGGTCCACGTGAAGGAGAAGCTCTCCTGCCGCCGCAGCTTGTTGACGATCACCACCTGCAGGTGTGCGAGCGTTCGATCGTCGAACTCCGCCACTCGGTCATCGTCGTACACCAGCACGCCCATCCCACTCCGTTCGATCCCGCTTCGGCCGGTGGTGCGTCGCCGCATCGGACCGGTCGAGCCATCTTCGCCGCACGGCGGCATCCGGGCGAGGGTCTTGACTTCCGGCGTCCTCGATCGTGACACGTCCCTGCTGCGCGGCGACTCAGCTTGCCTGCGGTCGACGCGCTCATGCCTGGAGCGATCGCTCCTCGGCGACGATGCGGGCGACGCGACGTGCCGCCCATCGTCCGGAGAGGGGATTGATGACGATGAGGAGCGCCCAGGTGGCGCGGCCCCAGTCGGCGCCGAAGGTGTAGGCGATGGGAATCGAGATGAGGAAGACCGCCGGGGTCATCAGCGTGTCGACCAGCCGCACCGCCTCGGCACGGCGGGGCAGCGGACGGTCGAGCACCCCGTCGTGGCGCGCGCGGTAGTAGATGGCCGACTGCGCGAGCACGGCGAGGCTGATGTTCACCGCGTACACCGCGACCGCGAGCGGTTCGTCGGCGGTCTCCACGTCGCTGACGCCCTGCGTCGAGAAGGGGATGATCACCACGAACGCGATCGCGATGAGGTTGGTGGTCACCGTGCCCGGGGTGACCGCGCGGATCTGCGCCACGATCCCGTGGTTCACGCGCCAGAACACCGCGATCACGATGAAGCTGATGGCGAACCCGAGGAACTGCCACTCGAGGCCGCTCGCCAGCAGGGTGCCGAGGTCGCGCCACTCCGAGGCATCCGGCGGGTCGATGTTCACGACGAGGAGCGTCAACGCGAACGCGTAGACCGCGTCGAAGAACATGAACGCCCTCGCGAACTCGATCGAGTCCCGCCCGTAACGGGGCGTCGTCGTCGCGTGCTGCTCGTCACTGCTCACGAGAGGAGTGTGCCGTGCGCACCCTCGCATCGGCAACCGCGGGGGATCAGTCCCAGTCGACCGCGTGCATCCAGCCGGCGATGTACGCCCGCTCATTCTCGCCCAGGCGCACTCCGGATCTCGGGATCGCGTGCAGGTCGAGGTCGCAGAGGTCGAAGATGCGGCGTACGACGTAGGTGCGCAGCGGTGCGTCGAGGTTCTCGAGCACCTCGCGCTGCAAGGGCCGCTCGAGCATCGGCCACCAGAGTCCGATGGGCGGGAGGCCGTAGGCCCTGGCCGGGCGCTCGTCGTGCTCGGGCTCGTCGATGATGGTCATTGCGCCGGCTCCTCGCTCGTCGCACCGGTATCCGGATCGCGCACGACGACGTGCTCGTCCGGGTCGGCCTCTCGTTCGGCCTCCTGATGCTGTTCGACGGCGGCGACCGCCTCGTCCATCTCCTCTGCGGCTCGCGGATCTGTCGGGCCGGGGTCGGTCATGATGCACTCCTCGCTCGCGCCGGCCGCTCCATCGAGGCCAGCCCTCGCACCCTAACCGCGGCGATCACCCCCGTGGAGGGGATTGATTCCACGCCGCCGGAGTGCTACTCGAGCACGTCGGCGAGATCGTACGCGACGGGCCGGTCGAGTTGCTCGAACGTGCAGGAGCGCGCCTCCCGGTCGTGCCGCCACCGTTCGAACTGGGCGGTGTGCCGGAATCGCATGCCCTCCAGCTGGTCGTAGCGCACCTCCATGACGAGCTCCGGCCTGAGGCGGACGAAGGAGACATCGCGATTCGAGGCGAACCGGCTGCGATCCGTCTCGCCGGTGAGCGCTCGTCCGTCGGCGTCGCGTTCCACGTACGGCTCGAGCTCGTCGATGAGCGAGCGCCGACGGGCGTCGCTGAACGCCGAGACGCCGCCGACGTTGCGCAGGGTCCCGCTGTCGTCGTAGACGCCGACGAGGATCGAGCCGACGCCCGTCCCCGACTTGTGCAGGCGATACCCCACCGCGACGACGTCGGCCGTGCGCCGGTGCTTGGCCTTCAGCATCGTGCGCTTGCCCGGTGAGTAGGGCGCGGTGAGGGGCTTGGCGACCACGCCATCGAGTCCCGCCCCCTCGAACTCGGTGAACCAGCGCCGTGCGAGTTCGACGTCGTCCGTGATGCGGGTGAGATGGACCGGGTGGCCGAGGCCGCCGACGAGCCGTTCGAGAGCTCGACGTCGCACCGCGAACGGCTCGTCGAGGAACGAGCGGCCCTCCGCCTCGATGAGGTCGAAGGCGACGAACATCGCAGGGGTGTCGCGCGCGAGCAGGTCGACGCGACTGGCCGCGGGGTGGATGCGCTGCGAGAGCGCCTCCCAGTCGAGCTTCGCTCCGCCGGATGCCTCGCTGCTGATCACGATCTCCCCGTCGAGCACGGTCGGCCCCGGCA
>JAPSJU010000307.1 GCA_031178025.1 Agromyces sp.
TGCCGGCGGTGTAGACGGACGGGTGCTCCAGGAGGATGACGGTGTCGGGGCGTTCGCCCGCGACGACCGCGCGATGGACGGCGCGCTGAAGGTCGAGACCCTCGATGTACGGCACGGAGTTGGCGCTTAGCCCCGCGACGACGAAGTCGAGCATGCGAACAGTCTAGGTGCGGCATCGGACGCAGCCGGGCGGTACGCAGGAGGTCCCGTGCTCGGACACTCGTCCTCGACAGCCCGTTCCAGCTCCCGGCTCGTCACGGTGCTGCTGTCGACGAACACCGATCGCGGCGCGGTGCGGCGAGGATCGGGTCATGAGCCGCCGACGTTCCGCCGCCCACGTTGCGCGCGATGCTGAACGATCCCGTGATCGCGGCATCGACGACCCTGCGCCGACAGACGACCCGGAGAGTGGACCCCTGGCGGGGTATCGCCTCATCCGCCGTGTCGCGATCGGCGGGCGGGCGGATCTCTTCCTGGCGGCGGCCGAGGCGAGCGGGTCCGGTGCGATGCGTGACGCGGAGGCGGACCCCGGCATCGACGCCCCCTCCGGCCCTCCGCTCGTCATCCTGCGGGTCTATCGCGCCGAGGCGGACGACGCGTCGGTCGCGCTCGAGATCGGCGCGATGTCGACGGATGCCACGGGCACCCTTCCCAGGCTGCTCGATGTCGCCACCCTCGACGACGGGCGGTGCGCCCTCGCGGTCGAGCGCATCGCCGGCCCGACGCTGTCGCGTCTCCTCGCCGACCGTACGCTCACGCCGGGCGAGTCGGTCACGATCCTCGCGCCGATCGTGGTCGCCGCCGCCGAACTCGCTCGACACGGCTACGTGCACTCGCGCCTGGCGGCGAGCGACGTGCTCATCGACGAGCGCGGTCGACCACGACTGATCGGGCTCGGTGCCCTTCGCCGCCTGCCCGAACGCGGACACCTCGATCGCACGGCGCTGCTGCGCGACGCGCACGCCGCACTGGCCGCGCTCATCTCCGACGTCGCCGCGGCGGTGCAGCCCTCCAGCGCGCTCGATGCAGTGGTTGCGTTCATCCGTGAGCGGATCGGCGAGCGCCCGTTCCAGCCGTGCGAGCCCGAGATCGAGCGTCGGCTCTTCGATGTCGCCCATCCCGAGCCGATCAGGGCGATGGCACGACCGCGATCAGCGCATCGGCTGCCCGCCCGCGTGGTGCCGGCCGAACCTCCGCAGGCGGTGTCCGGAGAGCCCGGCCTCGACGCGTCGGCGCCCCAGACGGCGGGTGGGTTCGCGCGCACGATGCTCGAGTTGGCGCAGCTCCCGGGCGACGTCGCATCGCGTTTGGGCGTGGAGACCGACCGCGTCCGTGCCCTCGGCCGAGGCGTGCGCGATCGCCTGCGGGCGAAGTCGAGCACGCTCACGGTCGGCGGCCTCATCGGCGGAGCGGCGCTCGTGGTGCTGTTGACCCTCGTGCCTCCGGCGACGGCCGACGATGCATCCGGCACGACCGACGATGCCGCACCCCGAACCGGCGGGGCTGCGACGGCGGATGCGACGGGCGAGGGCGCGTCGATGCCGGAGCCGGCCCCGGGCGCCGAACCGCCGCTCGTGGGTCCCACAGCGACGCCCGGCGAAGGCGGCGCGGACGCGCAGCCGATCGCAGCAGCTGCCGCCCTGCTCGAACGGCGGGCGGAGTGCTTCCACACCCTGGACCTCGGCTGCCTCGATGAGGTCGTGCAGCCCGGCTCGGCCGCCGAGTCGAACGATCGCACCGCGCTCGTGGCGGCCCGAGAGGGCGGTGCGGCGCCTCACGTCGACTTCGATCTCGCCGCGCTCACCGTCACGACCGAGATGGGTGGCGCCGTGCTCGTCACGGCCCCGTGGCGGCTGGGCGAACGCGAACCGGCCTCGCTCCTCATGGTGAAGGGCGAGGCCGGCTGGCGACTGCGGGAGATCTTCGGCTAGATGCCGAGGTCGGCCTCGAACGCACCCTCTTCGAGCCGCTCCTTGACGGCGGTGAGGAAGCGAGCCGCGTCGGCACCGTCGATGATCCGGTGGTCGTACGACAGGGCGAGGTACACCATCGACCGCACGGCGATCGCGTCCGCTCCATCCTGCGTGACCACGACGGGCCGCTTCACCACGATGCCCGTGCCGAGGATCGCCGACTGGGGCAGGAAGACGACCGGCGTGTCGAACAGCGCACCGCGGGAGCCCGTGTTCGTGAGCGTGAACGTGCCGCCCGAGAGCTCGTCGGGCTTCAGCTGGTTGTTGCGGGTGCGGTTCGCCAGGTCGGCGATCTGCGCGGCGAGCCCGGCGATGTCGAGCTCGCCGGCATCGCGGATCACCGGAGTGAGGAGGCCTCGCTCGGTGTCGACCGCGATGCTCATGTTCTCGGTCGCGGGGTAGACGATGCTGTCCCCATCGACCGTCGAGTTGATGATCGGATAGGCCCGGAGCGCTTCCGCCGCCGCGAGAGCGAAGAACGGGAGGAACGACAGCTTGTTGCCGGTCTTCTCGAGGAACGCGCCCTTGACCCGGTCGCGGAGGCGAGCGATCCGCGTCACGTCCACTTCGACGACGCTCGTCAGCTGTGCAGTCGACGTCATCGACACGACCGCCCGCTCGGCGACGACCTTGCGGAGTCGTGTCATGGGAACCGTCGTGCCGCGCAGCGGCGACGTCTCCAGCGGTGTGCGCGTCGGCGCGGCGGGCGTCGCCTCGCCGGCAGGCGCGGCCTGCGCCGAGATGATGTCCTGCTTGCGGATGCGTCCGCCGACTCCGGTGCCGGTCACGCTCGCGAGGTCGACGCCCTGCTCGTTCGCGAGCTTGCGCACGATGGGCGTGACGTAGCCGCTCGGCCCGGCATGGGCGCCGCGGGAGGGTGCCGCGGCTGCGGCCTCGGCTGGCGCGGGTGCCGCGGCTGGGGCCGGAGCTGCCGTCTCGGCGGGCGCGGC